>NZ_DDOP01000103.1:31933-84916 GCF_002341725.1 Bradyrhizobium sp. UBA2491 | reverse complement strand
CCCCGCAAGGGGGGAGGGAACCCGCCCACCTCCCGCACGGCCTTGGACAGAAATGAGCTCGACTGGGCCGACCGCATCGTCGCGGCGCGCAACCGCCGGCCCTTCACCTCGCTGGAGGCGTTCGCCCGCGACACCGCTCTCCCCAAGCGCGCGCTGATCCTGCTCGCCGACGCCGATGCGTTCCGCTCGCTCGGGCTCGACCGCCGCGAGGCGCTGTGGGCGGTGCGGCGGCTGCCTGACGACGTGCCACTGCCGCTGTTCGAGGCCGCCACCGCGCGCGAGCAGCCGGATGAAGGCACAAAACCATTGCCGGAGATGCCGCGCCCCGAGCAGGTGGTCGCCGACTACCAGACCATCCGCCTGTCGCTGAAGGGCCACCCGATGGAATTCCTGCGCGAGATGTTCACCAAAGAACGCGTCGTCGCCTGCCACACCATCAACCGCAGTAACGATCGCCGCCGCGTCCGTTGCGCCGGCGTCGTGCTGGTGCGGCAGCGGCCGGGCAGCGCCAAGGGCGTGGTGTTCATGACGCTGGAGGACGAGACCGGCATCGCCAACATCGTGGTGTGGCCGAAGGTGATGGAGCAGTACCGCAAGGAGGTGATGGGGGCGCGCCTGATCCTGGTCGAGGGCTATATCCAGAGCAGCCCGGAGGGTGTCACGCATCTGGTGGCGCAGCGCATGACCGACCGCTCCCACGATCTGATCGGCCTCGCCAATGAATCTCCTGTCAGCAAGCACCCGGTGCCCGCGGGTCCCGCGCTGATCGAGCCGCTCAACGACGACCGCCGCGATCACGGCGACAACTCGCCGCAGAAGATCCGTCATCCCCGCAACGTCCGCATCCTGCCGCCGTCGCGGGACTTTCATTGAGGGATACACGAATCGTAGGGCGGATTAGCCGAAGGCGTAATCCGCCGCTCAGTTCAACCAATGTGAAGCTCATGCCGAATTATCGTCGCGCATTCATCCCCGGTGGCTGTTGGTTCTTCACGGTAAACCTGCTGGACCGACGGCAAACCCTGCTCGTTGATTACATTGCGGAATTGCGCAGCGCCGTTGAGGCGACGCGTCGGGACTATTCCTTTACAATCGACGCATTCGTTGTCCTGCCCGATCATTTGCACGCGATCTGGACCTTGCCACTAGGCGATGCCGATTTCTCCACACGCTGGCGGCTGGTCAAGAACCGTTTCGCAAGAGTGCTTCCAAAGCACGAACAGCTCAGCGACGTTCGTATCTCTCGCAACGAACGCGGAATCTGGCAACGTCGGTTCTGGGAACACCTGATACGCGACGAGGCCGATTACGCGCGTCATATTGAGTACTGCTACATTAATCCGTTGAAGCATCGGCATGTCGCACGGGTATGCGATTGGCCACATTCTTCGCTTCATCGCGACGTGCGCGCAGGATTGTTCCCAGGCGACTGGGGTGGTGACGTCGCGCTGAGCGGCGACTTCGGCGAACGACAATGATCCCCGAGGGAATGGCGGATTATGCCTTCGGCTAATCCGCCCTACGATTCTCCAATCCTCACGCTATTTTCATCGCAGCCGAGCCCATACCGCGCCGCACATCGACCGCTGCCGCCTTGTACGCCGTGCGCCAATTGCTATCGTCCCGCCGCCCGGGCGATCGATCCGGGGTCTGCAACAACGACTGGGGAGGACTACATGCGTTATCTCACTGCGCTCATCGGCGCGGCATGCGTCGCGTTCGTCACCGCCACCGGCGCCTTTGCCCAGGTGCCCTCCAATCCCGACAATCCCAACGACGTCGTCCCCGATGCGCTGACGCCGCCGCCCTATGGCGAGCCGATCAACCTCGAAACCGCCAAGAAGGTCGCCGCCGCGGCGGTCGCCGAGACCCAGAAGCGGAACTGGAATGCATTCTGCATCGCGATCGTCAATCCGGCCGGCGAGCTCGTCTATTTCGAGAAGCAGGACAATTGCCAATACGCCTCGATCGGTGTCTCGCAGCACAAGGCGCGCACCGCGACCCGCTATCGCCGGCCGACGCTGACGTTCGAAAACCTGATCGGCAAGGGCGCCTATTTCAACTATCTCATGACGCTCGATGACGTGATCGCCTCGCGTGGCGGCAATCTGCTGATGGTCGACGGCAAGATCGTCGGCGCCATCGGCGTCAGCGGCGGCTCCGGCTCGCAGGACAACGTGATCTCGCTCGCCGGCCAGGCCGCGCTGAAGTGAGGTAACGCCGTGATGCTTCCGCCGCAGGATGGACCGTCCAGCCTGCGGCAGTTGCCGCAATTCATACGATTTGAGCTAAACCCCTAAGCAACCCGAAAGCGAGGCCGGATACTGATCGTCCGTCGAGCGGGCTTTCAGTACGGGTGATGCTTGCAGTTTTCGGAATCGCCGCGGAAATCGCGCGGCCTGGTCGTCGTCAGAACGCCGGATCGAAAGCCGGCCCGTATCAAGCGGCTGAATCTCTGGTTGTCGACAGGCAGCACCACCGATGGACTCTGGGTGGGCAGCCGCGAGAACAAGCCCTATCCGGGATTGCGTCGTGTCGAGCAGGCCTTGCAGCTGATCAAGGATAGCGACCCGCTCAACTATGCCCGTGTCGTGCGCAGTCTCGATCGCGTTTGGGTAGATCTGATCCCGGCGTCCGTTGCGCTTTACGATTCGTCATTGAACGCGTGCGTCATCGACGAGCGGCATGTCGTCGATCCCGCGACGACCCTCGAAAGAATCGCCTCCACGATTATTCACGAGGCGACCCATGCGCGGCTCGAAGGATGGGGCATCGCCTATGTCGAGCGGGATCGGTCGCGCATCGAGGCAATTTGCCAGCGCCGGGAGTTGAAATTCCTCGCCAGGTTGCCCGAAAGCGAGGCCTTGCGGGAGGAAATCGCGTGGTCGATCGAATGGTACGATTCCAATGTGGACGACCTTTCGGACGCGAGCTTTCGGCACCGCGATGATCAGGGCATGATCGAAGCTCTGCGCCATGTCAACGCGCCGAACTGGTTGGTCAGATTCGCTTTGTGGGTGATCTGGCGACGGCGCTTGCGTCGGTTCGCAGCGCAGGCCGCGAAATGAAGCCGCTGTGGGAGCAGCAGATGAAATCTTCCGCAGTTGCACACTATTCCACCGCGGCCCCCACCGGCGGCCCGCCGGGCGGGCGGTGCAGGAAGGTGATCGACGCATAGGCGCCGACCCACGAGCCGGCGGCGGCAAAGGCGACGTAGAGCCAGTTCTCGGTGTAGCTGATCACCGCGTAGGAGGAGAGCACATACCAGACGCTGCTCCAGGTCGCCGCCGGCACGCGCTTGCGCGCGACGACCGCCGAGGTGAACATGACATAGACGGCGTCGGTCGCCGCGGTCGCGAGGAACACGCCGCCGGCGGTGAAGGGATCGATGGCAGCCATGGCAACTCCTGCTAGGGTCCGGAGAAGGCATGATCCGGAAAGACGTGCAGCGGTTTTCCGAGGAGATCATGCCCAAACAAGATATGACGGCGAAAACGGGCGCCGCCTGTTTGTCATCATGCTCGGGCATAGGATAATCGCAACGAGGAATGCGCATGCAAGACGTCCATGAAATTCTGGCTGATATCTGGACTGGCGCCGGCGGTGCGCTGTCCGTGCTCGACGCGGTCAGGCTGACTGGCAGCGAGCCGCAGCTGCCGTCCTCGTTTCGTGTCGCGGCGGCGGCCCAGGCGCCGATCGCCGCCGCTGGCCTTGCGGCAGCCGAGATCTGGAAAGCCCGCAGCGGCGAGGCGCAGGACGTCGCGGTCGACATGCGCCATGCCGTGGTCGAATGCCGCAGCGAGCGCTATTTGCGTGTCGACGACAAGCCGCCGCCACCGGCCTGGGACAAGATCGCCGGCGTCTATCGTGTCCGCGACGGCCGCTTCGTTCGCCTCCACACCAACTTCCCGCATCACCGCGACGCCGTCTGCAAGGTGCTGGGCTGTGACGCCGAGCGCGATGCGGTCCAGGCCGCGCTGCTGCAATGGGATGGCGAGGCGTTCGAGACCGCGGCCTATGCCGCAGGCGGCGTCGTTGCCCTGATGCGCTCGCATGACGAGTGGTCGGCGACACCGCAGGCCCAGGAGCTGGCAAAACTGCCGCTGATCTCGATCGAGAAGATCGGCGAGGCCGCGCCGAAGCCGTGGCCCGCGGGCGACCGGCCGCTGGCCGGCATCCGCGTGCTCGATCTGTCGCGCGTGATCGCAGGTCCGGTCGCCGGCCGTACGCTCGCGGCGCATGGCGCCGATGTGCTGCTGATCTCGGGCCCCGATCTACCGGCGATTCCCTGGCTCACCATCGACACCGGCCGCGGCAAGCTGACCACGTTCCTCGAGCTGCGCAGCGAAGAGGGGCGGGGCGTGATGCGCGGCCTCGTGGCGCAGGCCGACATCCTGTCCCAGGGCTATCGACCGCAGGCGATCGCGCGGCTCGGCTTCTCGCCGGAAGAGGCGGCGAGCATCAACCCCGGGATCGTCTATGTGACGCTCTCGGCCTATGGGCATGCCGGGCCATGGGCGGACCGCCGCGGCTTCGATTCGCTGGTGCAGACCACGACCGGTTTCAATCATGCCGAAGGGCAGGCGGCCGGTATCGAAGGGCCGAAGGAACTGCCGGCCCAGATGCTCGACCACGCCACCGGGTATTTGATGGCATTCGGCGCCATGATGGCCAAGGCGCGCCAGGCCCGCGAGGGCGGCAGCTGGCACGTCCGGGTGTCGCTGGCGCAGACCGGGCGCTGGCTGTGGAATCTCGGCCGCCTCCAGGGCGGCCTTACGACCGAGGACCTGAAAGCGGACGCGGTGCAGCCTTTCATCGAACAGCTTCCGTCCGGCTTTGGCATGCTGAGTTCGGTTCGGCACGCCGCCGTGCTGTCGAGGACCCCGGCGCAATGGTTCCGTCCGGCCATGCCGCTCGGCAGCCATCCTCCGGAGTTTCCTGTCCCGGGGTTTCCCGGATGAGACATTCAGCCGCTGTTCACGCTACCCGAACTTTAACCACAGGCGTCATCGAAGTGCGATTTAGTGGTTGTTTAGAACGCCAATTCGGCACTATTAGCGCGCCGCTGGGGCTACCCCGCCGGAAACTGCAACGATCGACCCTGCGGACCGCATGTTGAAAGAGTTTCGCAAAAAAATGCAGACGCTTAGCCGCCCACGCCTGGTCGTGGCCGCTGCGGTGCTGGTGGCCGCCTGCGCGGGCGCCTATGGCTACACGCGTCTCGGCGCGGACAAGCAGCGGCCGTCGGAAGTCTCCAGCCAGTCCCGCAAGGGCGGGACGCGCTATGCCCCATCGCCGGCCGAGTGGGCCAGCCTGACCTTCCAGACCGTCACCGAGCACACCTTCCGCTCCGAACTCATCACCGAGGGCAAGATCGGGATCGACGAGGACCGCTCGACCCCGGTCTATTCGCCCTATACCGGACGCGTCACCCGGCTGCTGGTGCGGCCGGGCGACGCCGTGGTGAAGGGGCAGCCGCTGTTCGTGATCGAAGCGGCCGACACCGTGCAGGCGCAGAACGACTACGTCGCCGCGACGACCGGCCTCAACAAGGCGCAGTCGGCGCTCGATCTGGCGCAGATCCAGGAAAGGCGCGCCAAGGACCTGTCCGATGGCAAGGCGATCCCGCTGAAGGATTACCAGCAGGCGCAGGCGGCGCTGGTGCAGGCGCAGAACGATGCACGCTCGGCGCAGACGCTGCTGGAAGCGGCGCAGAACAAGCTGCACATCCTCGGCTTCGGCGATGACGACATCACCACGCTGCAGCAGAAGGGCCGCCTCAATCCGGAAACGACGGTGTTCGCACCGATCGGCGGCACCGTGGTCCAGCGCAAGGCCGGCCCCGGCCAGTATGTCTCGACCGGCGCCAGCGATCCGGTCTACGTGATCGGCGATCTCTCGACGGTCTGGCTGATCGCCTTCGTCCGTGAATCCGATTCCGACAATGTCGCGGTTGGGCAGGACCTCAGCTTCAGCGTGATGGCGCTGCCGGGCAAGGTGATGAATGCCCGGGTCAACTATGTCGCCGCCGCGATCGACGCGACCTCGCGCCGGCTGCTGGTCCGCGCCACCATCGACAACGTCGACAAGCGGCTGAAGCCCGAGATGTTCGCCAATGTGACGCTGTATTCGAAGGGCGACCATCCGGCGGTCGGCGTGCCGAAGCAGGCGCTGATCTACGAGGCCGACCAGGTGCGAGTCTGGGTCGCGCGGCCCGACGACAAGACGATCGAGCTGCGCCAGATCAAGCCCGGGCTCGTCAATGGCGATCTCGTCGAGGTCGCCGGCAATCTCAAGCCGGGCGAGCAGATCGTGACGAAGGGCAGTCTCTTCATCGACCGCGCCGCGTCCGGCACCTGAGAGCATGATCCGGAACAGCGGGAACCGGATTTCCGACCAGATCATGCTCAATCACCAAGTCTCTTGCAGTTGAAAGTGCCGATCTGAATGGATCGCCTCGTCGCCCTTGCCGTCAATCGCCGCTACTTGATGGTGGCCATGTTCGTCGTCGTCATGATCGGCGGCCTGCTCGCGTTCAGGCAGCTCAACATCGAGGCCTATCCCGATCCGACCCCGCCGATGGTCGATATCGTGACACAGAGCCCGGGTCTCTCGGCTGAGGAGATCGAGCGCTACATCACGATTCCGATCGAGACCCAGGTCGCCGGCATCAAGAACCTGCGCACGATCCGGACCATCTCGCTGTACGGCCTTTCCGACGTCAAACTGCAGTTCTCGTTCGACTACACCTATGACGAGGCGCTGCAACAGGTGCTCAACCGCCTGTCGCAGCTCGCGCCACTGCCCGGCAACGTGCAGCCCGGTATCTCGCCGGTCAGTCCGATCGGCGAGATCTTCCGCTATCGCTTGAAGGGGCCGCCGAACTACAGCGTGCTCGACCTCAAGACGTTGCAGGACTGGGTGCTGCAGCGCCGCTTCCGCGCGGTGCCCGGCGTGATCGACGTCACCGGCTGGGGCGGCAAGACCAAGACCTATGAGATCCAGGTCGACTTCAACAAGCTGGTGGCCAACGGACTGACCTTGCCGCAGGTGCTGCAGGCGGTCTCCAACGCCAACATCAATGTCGGCGGCAACACCGTCAATATCGGCTCGCAGTCGGCCGTCGTGCGCGGCGTTGGCCTGATCCGTTCGATCGACGACCTCGCCAACACCATGGTTTCGCAGTCCGGTGGCAATCCGGTGCTGGTCAGGGATATCGCCACCGTCACGGTCGGCGAGAAACCACGGCTCGGCATCGCCGGCATCGACAATGATGACGACATCGTGCAGGGCATCGTGCTGATGCGCCGCGGCGAGCAGAGCTCGCCGACGATCGCCCGCGTCGAGCAGCTCGTCAACCAGATCAACAACTCCTCGATCCTGCCGCCGGGCGTGAAGATCGAACGCATCTACGACCGCAAGGACCTGATCGACCTCACCACCCACACCGTGTTGCACAACATGGTGGTCGGAATCCTCTTGATCGTGCTGTTGCAGTGGATATTCCTCGGCGACCTGCGCAGTGCGCTGATCGTCGGCGCAACGATTCCGTTCGCGCTGTTCTTCGCAGTGGGCATCCTGGTGTTGCGCGGTGAATCCGCCAATTTGCTGTCGGTCGGCGCGATCGATTTCGGACTGATCGTCGATGCCACGGTCATCATGGTAGAGGCGATCTTCCGCCGGTTGTCGCAGACCACCGCGCTGTCCGACGCGGAGCAGGCGCACATCTCCGACGACACCGTGATGGGGATGAAGAGCCACGCGATCCTGTCGGCCGCGGCAGACGTCTCGCGCTCGATCTTCTTCGCCGCCACGATCATCGTCGCCGCGTTCCTGCCGCTGTTCACGCTGGGCGGCGTCGAGGGCAACATCTTCGGCCCGATGGCGAGGACGTATGCGTATGCATTGGCGGGCGGGCTGCTGGCGACGTTCACGATCACGCCGGCGCTGAGCGCGATCATCCTGCCCGCTCATATTCACGAAACCGAGACCTGGATCGTCAAGAAGCTCGACCAGATCTATCTGCCGGTCCTGAATTGGGCGATCGCCAACCGCAAGGTCGTGATGACCGGCGCCGCCGGGCTCGTGGTCATGACCATCGTGTTCGCGCGGTTCCTCGGTCTCGAATTCCTGCCCAAGCTGGAAGAGGGCAACCTGTGGATCCGCGCCACGCTGCCGCCGACCATCTCGCTGCAAGAAGGCAATGCCTATGTCAACGAGATGCGGCGCCTGATCCGCAGCCGGCCCGAGGTCGTCTCGGTGGTTTCGCAGCATGGCCGGCCCGATGACGGCACCGACGCCGCCGGATTCTTCAATGCCGAGTTCTTTGCACCGCTGAAGCCGGCGAGCGAATGGCCGAATACGCACGACAAGGACGAGCTCACCGCGCAATTGCTGGCGCAATTGCAGGATAAGTTCCCGGGCGTCGAATTCAACTTCTCGCAATATCTGCAGGACAACGTCTCGGAAGCCGTGTCCGGCGTGAAGGGCGAGAACTCGATCAAGCTCTACGGCAGCGACCTGCAGGCGCTGAGCGACACCGCCAACAAGATCAAGTCCGTGCTGTCGACCGTGCAGGGCGTCACCGATCTCGCGGTGTTCACCTCGCTCGGCCAGCCGACCATCCAGATCGACGTCGACCGTGCCCGCGCCGCGCGCTACGGCCTGTCGCCCGGCGACATCAACGCCACCATCAAGGTCGCGGTCGGCGGCGATGCCGCCGGCGACCTCTATGAATCCGGCAGCGACCGGCACTTCCCGATCATCGTCCGGCTCGCGCCGGAATTCCGCAAAAGCGCGGAGGCGATCCAGAACCTGCGGATCGGGGTCACCAACGCCAATGGTGGCATCACGCAGATCCCGCTCAGCGAAGTGGCCTCGATCAACCTGATCTCGGGCGCGGCCTACATCTACCGGGAACAGCAGGAGCGTTACCTGCCGATCAAGTTCTCGGTGCGCGACCGCGACCTCGGCAGCGCGATCCTGGAGGCGCAGCAGAAGGTCAACGAGCAGGTGCAATTGCCGCCGGGATCGCGGCTCGAATGGGTCGGCGAGTTCGGCAATCTTCAGGACGCCATCAAGCGGCTGTCGATCGTGGTGCCGATCAGCCTCGTGCTGATCGCGGCGCTGCTGTTCTTCAATTTCGGCTCGATGGTCGACACCATGCTCGCGATGAGCGTGATCCCGATGGCGATCTTCGGTGGCGTGCTCGGGCTGTTGATCTCGGGCATCCCATTCAGCGTCTCGGCCGCGATCGGCTTCATCGCGTTGTTCGGCATCGCCGTGATGGACGGCATCATCATCCTGTCGCAGTTCAACCAGCTGATCGACGAGGGCTACGACCGGATGCGCGCGGTGATCCGCACCGGCGAGCTGCAGCTTCGCCCGGTGCTGATGACCTGCGTGGTCGCCGGCATCGGCCTGCTGCCGGCCGCGGTGTCGGAGGGAATCGGCTCGCAGGTGCAGAAGCCGCTGGCGATTGTCGTCGTCACCGGCATGATGCTGGCACCGATCGTGATCCTGATCACGCTGCCGGTGCTGATCTCCTATTTCTCGCGCCGGCCGAAAGATAACGTCAGGTGAAGCCGTAGAGCCGTGCCGGATTGTCGACCAGGATGATCTTGCGGATTGCAGCGTCCGGCGCCCACACCGGAAGCTGGTTGAGGAGGCGGCCGTCGTCGATCTGGTACAGCGGCGTCACGTCGGTGACCTTCTTGCCCGCCGGCGTCACCGAATCCGGGTGTGGCCAGTCGGTACCCCAGACGATGCGCTCGGCATTGGCGGCGATCAGTGCCTGGGCTAGCGGCGCGGCGTCCGCATAGTCGGGCGCAAGCCTGGAGGCGCGGTAGGCGCCGGAAATCTTGACATGGGCCTTGCCGGATTTGACGAGGCCGAGCAGGTCGGCGAACCCGGGTTGGCCTGTGCCGAGTGCGGCCTCGGCGCCGCCGAAATGGTCGAATACGACCGGCACCGGAGCGGTGGCGACGAGGTCCTTGATTGCGGTGATCATGGCAAGGTTGGTGAACAGCTGCACATGCCAGCCGCGCGCCTTCATGCGCTCGACCGCGGCCGAGAAGCGCTGCCGTCCGACATTGGGATCGTTGACGCCGCCGGTCGCAAGGTTGAGGCGGATGCCGCGGAAGCCGGCCTTGTGCATCGCGTCGAGATCGCTCTCGCTGGTCTTGTCGTCGATCACGGCAACGCCGCGCGCCGTCGGTCCGCGCGCGGCCATGCCGAACAGCGTCGACGAATTGTCGGGGCCGTAGACGCTCGGCGTCACGATCACCACGCGCTCGATATGCAGCGCCTTGTGCAGCGCGCTCATCTCCTCCGGCGAGGCCGGTTCCGGCGTGTAGACGCGGCCGGCGAAGAACGGGAATTTGGCGGGGTCGCCGTGGATGTGGGTGTGGCAGTCGCACGCACCGGCAGGCACGTCGAAATTCACCGGCGTCGACGGTTGCGATGCCCTGGAGAATGCGCTGCTGCTGGTCATGGTCGCTCCTGCTGCGATGGAAGCTAGCATCATACCGCGTCGCGTCAGCATTGGACGTCTCCCTGCGTGCTCGGCTGTTATACGCGCACTCCGCGCGCCGGCATTGTCGGGCGCCGGCGGGGCGGAAGGTTATCGGCGGAGAGGGGTTGCGGAAAGGGCCGCTTCGGCGCGCGAGTGGTTCCGCTGGGCCTATTGTCCCGACGGCGTGCGCAGGCCGTGCCAGGCGTCGCGGACCTGGTGGTAGTGCACCTCGGGCAGGTAGTCCGGCGTCTTGAGGTTGAGCGTCTTGACGTCGAGCCGTCCGGTCGCGCTGAGCAGCGTGTAGGAGGCGATCACGCGGTCGCGCTGTGCGCCGATCAGCCGGGCCCGGGCCGTGATCAGGTCCTGCTGGGCGTTGAGCACGTCGACCGTGGTGCGCTGGCCCCCGGCGGCTTCCTTCTGCACGCCGGCGAGCGCGACCTCGGCGGCCTTCACTTCGGACTCGGAGGCCGAGACCGCGATCTTGGCGCCCTCATTGGCAACCCACGCGCTGACCACGGCGGTCTTGGCCTGGTTGCGGACCTGATCCAGCACCAGCCGGCTCTGCGTCGCCACTTCCTTGGCCTGCCGGGTCTGCGAGGCCGCGGTGCCGCCGTCATAGATCGGCTGCGTGACCTGGCCGATCACCGAGGCCTGATCGGTGCCGAAGGTGCCAAGCGTGGAATCGGTGTCACGGCTGCGACTCACGCTGCCTTGCACGCTGACATTCGGCATCAGGCTGCTTTCGGCGACGCGGATCGAGGTCGAGGCCACGTCGACGTCGTAGCCAGCCGCGGTCACCGCAGGATGCTCGCGCAACGACAGCGCGATCGCATCCTCGCGGCTGCGCGGCAGCAGCCGGTCGATGGTCTCGGCCGGCCGCAACTGGGAGGGCGAGTTGCCGATCACCTGCGCGTAGGTCGCCTGGCTGATCGCGAAATTGACCTCGGCGGCGTTGAGATCGGCGAGGCCGCGGTTGAGCCGGGCCTCGGCCTGGGCGGTATCGGTCGGCGTGACGTCGCCGGCATTGAGCCGGCGTTGCGTGATCGCCTGGGTCTCCTTCAGGGAGGCGACGTTGGCGCGCTGCGCCTCGACCAGCGTCTGGTTCGCGAGCACGTTGGTATAGGCGGTGACGGCGTCGAGCAGCACGCCCTGGCCGACATTGCGCAGCGCCTCGCGGCCGGACTGCACCTGCAACTCGGCGACGCGGACGCTGTTGGCGGTCTTGAAGCCGTTGAACAGGGTCTGGGTCACGGTGACGCCGATCTGCCACGGCTTCAGCGTCGCGGTCTGGATCACATTGCCGGGCAGCTGGTCGCGCACGGCCTGAAGGCCGACCGAGAGACCGGCGATGATCTGCGGCCGGTAGCCGGCCAGTGCCTGCGGCACATTCTCGTCGGTCGCACGCTGTCGAGCCCGCTCGGCATTGAGCTGTGGATTGGTCTGATACGCCTTCACGAGGGCTTCGGGCAGGCTCTCGGCGCGGGCAGCGGCGCTTGCCAGCACGGCACACGCGAACGCAGCAGGACCGATGCCCGACAAAAGCACGCGCCTCGCTACATCGCCGATATCGGCAGCACGCCCAACCATGTGATCCCGCAACCAAAACCCCGGCAGTCCGCTCTCGCCGACGCCATCGACACGTCTACCTGTTTACGGGGCGACGCCGCCACAGGCAAACCGCCGCACGACATCTGCACATCATTTCACGCCTTGTCTGTTGCCGGTTCGTCACAGGCGAACATGTCAGTCTGATGAAGTATAAGCTCGAACCGCCGG
Organism: Bradyrhizobium sp. UBA2491; assembly: GCF_002341725.1. Taxonomy (NCBI): domain Bacteria; kingdom Pseudomonadati; phylum Pseudomonadota; class Alphaproteobacteria; order Hyphomicrobiales; family Nitrobacteraceae; genus Bradyrhizobium; species Bradyrhizobium sp. UBA2491. The sequence goes on along the minus strand of NZ_DDOP01000103.1, from coordinate 72,627 downwards.
CCGCCGATCGGTGCCGCCAGTTGTCCACCGCCTGCTTCGGGTCCATTGTCGATGCCCAAATTCTTCTCTGACCCCGAGGCGATTGCGGAACAGATCGTTCGCGACGTTGGAACCGAACTGGTGGTCGGGCTGCCGCTCGGCCTCGGCAAGGCCAATCACATCGTCAATGCGCTGTATGCGCGCGCGGTCGCCGACCGCTCCATCAACCTGACGCTGTTCTCTGCGTTGACGCTGGAAAAGCCGAAGCCGAAAAGCCTGCTCGAACGGCGTTTCATCGGCCCGGTCATCGACCGCCTGTTCGGCGGTTACCCCGATCTCGCTTATGCGGATGCGCTGCATCGGGGGGCGCTGCCGCCCAACATCAAGGTGATCGAGTTCTTCTTTCTCGCGGGGCAGTGGTTGTATCAGCCATTCGCCCAACAGCATTACATTTCGGCCAATTATACCCACGCGGCGTCATACCTGTTGTCGCGCGGGCTGAATGTCGTGCCCCAGCTCGTTGCCAAGCGCGCGGTCGACGGCGTGCCGCGCTACAGCCTGAGCTGCAACACCGACACGACGCTCGATGTGCTGCGTGCCCGCGCGCAGGGGAGGGCGTCGTTCAAGCTGATCGCCCAGGTCAATTCCGAGCTGCCGTTCATGCCTGGACCCGGCGACCTGGCGGCGGATGAGTTCGACGCTGTGCTCGAAAGTCCCGAGACTGATTTCCCGCTGTTTGCGCCGCCGTCCGAGCCGGTCAGCGACACCAAATATGCGATCGGATTGCACGCCGCCGGCCTGGTCCGTGACGGCGGCACGCTGCAGATCGGGATCGGGCAGGTCGGCGATGCGCTGGCGCAAGGGCTCGTGGTGCGGCATCGCGACAACGCCCAATTCCACGGCATCATGCAGCGCCTTACGCCCGGTACCGAGCAGCTCGTGGCGGCCGAGACCGGGCCGTTCGAGAAGGGTCTCTATGGTGTCAGCGAGATGCTGTTCGAGGCGTTCCTGGGGTTGATCGATGCCGGCATCCTCAAGCGCGACATCGACGGCGTGATTCTGCACGGCGCGTTTTTCCTCGGGCCGCAATCGTTCTATCGGGCGCTGCGCGAGATGCCGCCGGAGCAATTGGCGCGCATCCAGATGATGCCGGTGTCGTTCACCAACGAGATCTTCGGCGACGAGGCGGGCAAGCGCCGCGCGCGGGTCGATGCGCGCTTCGTCAACAATGCGATGATGGCGACGCTGTTGGGAGCGGCGATCTCCGACGGGCTCGAGAATGGCCAGGTCGTGAGCGGCGTCGGCGGCCAGTACAATTTCGTGGCGCAGGCGTTCGCGCTCGAAGGCGCGCGCTCGGTCTTGGCGCTGGAGGCGAGCCATCAGTCCGGCAAGCAGACACAGTCGAACATTCGCTGGTCCTATGGCCACGAGACCATCCCGCGTCACCTGCGCGATATCTTCGTCACCGAGTATGGCGTTGCCGACGTCCGAGGGAAATCCGATGCCGACGTGGTCGCCGCGATGTTGCAGGTGGCGGATTCACGCTTCCAGGACGAGCTGATGCGGCAGGCCAAGGACGCCGGCAAGCTGCCGCGCAGCCATGAGATATCGGCCGCCCATCGCGAGAACTATCCCGAGCGCATCAGCGCTGCGCTGAAGCCGGCGCGCGATGCGGGCCTGCTGCCGTCATTCCCGTTCGGCAGCGATTTCACCGACGTCGAGCAGCGCTTGATTCCCGCCTTGCAGATCTTGCAGCAGGCGCAGCGGACACCGCTGCAACTCGCAGGGTTGCTGTGGCAGGGCATGCGGCAACCGCCCGATGCTGCCGACCGTGAATGCCTGGCGCGGCTCGGCCTCGACAAGCCGACGCATGTCGCCGAGCGCGCCTATCGCGCGCTCGTCACCGCGGCATTGCAGAGAAGTCGGATGGCTTAGCGGTTCTTGTTGACCGGCTTGCGCTTCTCGATGAAGGCCGCCATGCCCTCGGCGCGATCCTCGAGCGCGAAGGTCGAGTGAAACAGGTTGCGCTCGACATTCATGCCTTCCGACAGCGGCGTCTCGAAGGCGCGGTTGATGGCTTCCTTGGCCATCGCGGCCGTCGGGCGCGACATCGAGGCGATCTTCTCCGCCGCGGCGAGCGCCTCTTCCATCAGCTTGTCGGCCGGAACGATCCGCGACACCAGGCCCGAGCGCTCGGCCTCGGCGGCGTCCATCATCCGCCCGGTAAGACAGAGGTCCATCGCCTTCGACTTGCCGATCGCACGCGTCAGGCGCTGGGTGCCGCCGATGCCGGGAATGGTGCCGAGCGTGATCTCCGGCTGGCCGAACTTGGCGGTGTCGGCGGCGATGATGATGTCGCACATCATCGCCAGCTCGCAGCCGCCGCCGAGCGCGTAGCCCGCGACCGCCGCAATGGTCGGCTTGCGGCAACGGGCAATGCGATCGCCGCCGATCGCGGCGAAATCGCTGGTGAACATGTCGATGAAGCCCTTCGGCTGCATCTCCTTGATGTCGGCGCCGGCGGCAAAGGCCTTCTCGCTGCCGGTGACCAGCAGGCAGCCGATCTTGTCGTCGGCCTCGAGATCGTCGACCGCCGCCGCGATCTCGCGGAACACGCCGAACGACAGTGCATTCAGCATTTTCGGCCGGTTCAGCGTGATGACGCCGACCGGTCCCTTGCTTTCGACGATGATGAATTCGAACGTAGCCATGGACGCAAACCCCGTGCCTGATTTGGCCGGCAATGTGCCCGCTGGCGGGATGCGCTTCAAGAGGCTGAAACGAGGCTTTGGGCCGCGGCGCGGCGCTCCCGGCGCCGCAAGCCGCGAATGACCGGTCAGGCCATGAACATGCGTGCGGCGGAGGCCACCGTGAGCAGCGCGCCGAAGCCGATGAAGATCTTGCCGATCAGCGACGTCTGGTCCCAGCTCGCGCTGTCGCTGCTCGCCAGCACCGGCTTGGGTGGTGCCGGTGCCGGTGCGACGGCCGGCGCCTGGGCCGGCGGCGCCCCCTGTTGGGCGGCCATCGGTTGGGCCGGTTGCGGCTGTTCCGCAGGCTGCCCCTGTTGCAGGGCACGGTCGACGTCGTTGAGCTGGTCGGATGCCACCACATTACCGTCAGCCTGCGCGTCGGCAGGCTTGTCGGAAGCGGCCATCATTGAATTGGTGCTGGCGGGTGGGGGGCTCGCATTGCCGTCGCTAGCGGTCAGCTCCGCATTGGCGTTGGCGACCGTGGCAGGCATGCCTGCCGACGTCACGCTGCCGGCATCCTTGCTGCTGGCCTTGCTGTCGGATTTGTCGGCCGACCTGTCGGCGGTCTTGGACGAACCGTGGCGCGCATGGCGGCGGCCATGCCGCGAAGTCTGCTGAGCCGACTTGTCGGTCGTTGCGCTGTCGGATTTCGATGCCGACGTGTCCGAACCGGCCGCCTGGGCCGGCAACGGGCCGGCGAGAGCCACAAACAATCCTGTCAGCCCTGTCGCAACCATCAAGGCCAAGCGCCCACTGGCTTTGATCTTCATTCTGATGATCTCCCCATTTCGCCCGCCCGACGGCGAAATGAGACCCCGCTGCGTGTCCACACCGGGGCAAAAAAAGGGAATCTTCGGGCCTCTGGGGGCGAAAGCTGGGCAATTTCCGTCGTGGCGGATCATCGATGGCAGCATCGCCGATGCTTGTCGGACCGATCGGTGTTATGAGCCGTTACGTCTGGAACCCCCGCCGGAGCGATTCCTTGAGGCCCGGTCTTGCTGGAGCATTGCGATCACGAATTCGTGAGCTCTGGACTTGCCGCGTAACGAATTGAAAGATCGGCCGAATTGCAAATCAGGAGCCTGCGTGCGCGAACGTGAGGATGAATGGACCGACCTGATGCGGTCGGCCATTTCGGGTGATGATGCCGCCTATCATCGCCTGCTCAAGGCCATCACGCCGGTGCTCCGTGCCGCGGCGCGACGTGGCCTGGCGCGCGCGGGACAACCGGTCGATCAGTCCGAGGACATCGTGCAGGACATCTTGCTTGCAGTGCATTTGAAGCGACAGACCTGGGACACGAGCGCGCCGTTCGCGCCGTGGCTGTTCGCGATCGCGCGCAACAAGCTGATCGATGCGCTGCGCCGCCGCGGCAGGCGCATCTTCGTCAATATCGATGACTTCGCCGAGACGCTGCCGGGGGAGACGCCGGAGCCGACGGCGTCGCCCGGCGAGGTCACCGCCCAGTTGCAGGCGCTGCCGGCCCGGCAACGTGATGTCCTGCAGTCGATCGCGGTCGACAGCGCCTCGATCAAGGATACGGCGACGAAATTCTCGATGAGCGAAGGCGCCGTGCGGGTGGCGCTGCATCGCGGGCTTGCGAGCCTCACGGCAAAACTGCGGGACCGGTGAGCATGGATACCGATCAACTCATTCGAACCCTTGCCGCCGACAATGCCTATCGAGCGCGGCCGGTCGGTCTTGCGCTGATGCTGGCGCTGCTGGCGGCGGCGCCGGTTTCGCTGCTGATCTTCTTCGCCGAGCTTGGTGTGCGGCCGGACGTGATGACGGCGATGCACAATCCGTTCTTCGACCTGAAATTCGCGGTCACGCTGGCGCTTGCCGCCTCGGCGATTGCCGTCAGCCTGCATCTGTCGCGGCCGGAGGCCTCGCTGCGCGGCTTCGGCTGGTGGTTGCTGATCCCGGCCGGCATCCTCGTGGCCGCCATCAGCGGCGAGATGATGATGCCGCAGCGGACGCCGATGATGACGCGGCTGATCGGCAAGAATTCGATGGCGTGCATGTCCGCCATCCCCGCGATGTCGCTGCCGCTGCTGGTCGGCGCGATCTACGGGCTGCGGCAGGGTGCGCCGTCGCGGCCGGCGGTCGCGGGCGCCGTCGCGGGGTTGCTGTCGGCGGGCCTGGCGGCGACCATCTACGCGTCACACTGCACCGATGACTCGCCGCTGTTCGTCGCCACCTGGTACACGCTGGCGACCGCGATCGTCGCGAGCGTCGGTGCGCTGATGGGAAAGCGGGCGCTACGCTATTAGCCTGTAGCCCGCATCAGCGAAACGACATGCGGGGCAGTCGTATCGGCCGGTGGTGCCGGCCCCGGATGCCGCTTCGCTCATCCGGGCTACATCAATAATCAGGCAGCGGGCGCGGATTGCTGCATGCGATGGAAGCGCAGCACCTGTTGTGCGGTGGACGGCCGCAGCCGCTCGTAGGTGTCCTTGCAGGCCTGCAGGTCGGTCGGCTCGCCGCCCGAGATGTCGTCGCGCAGGTTGATGATCGCCCGCACCGTCGACCATGACAGGCCCGAGACCTTGGCCAGGATCATCACGCCCTCGGCACGGGTTTCGATCATCATGTTCTCGGCGACACCGACCGAAACGTTGGCGAGCGCAGCCAGCGAAGCATTGGTCTCGTCGAACTTGCCGGCCTCGGCAAAGGCTGCGAGCTGGAATTCGTCGAGCCGGCCGTCCTGGTAGAGCGACTTGACCAGCGCATGCGCGATCGTGGTATCGGGCGTCACGGCGGCGGGCGCCGAGCGTGCCCGCCGGGTCGCTTCCTTGACCGCAATCGGGATCTCCTTGGCCTGCTGCGGATTGGCCGCCTCGAGCCGCTGCCTGACCGCGTCCGACGCCTTGGCGACCAGCTTGAGATAGAGATGCCGCGGGATGTTCGGGCGCAGGCCGACGCAGGTCGACAGGTTGTCGTCGCCTTCGGCGCGGCTGACCAGCCGGGTGAAGCCGCGCTCGGTGAATTCCGCGCCGGGATTGTTGACGGCGCTCTGGATCACCTCGTCATTGCCGCGCAGCACCAATACGTCGGTGACGGCGCCGCTCAGCGTCTTCCGGTTGGAGATCGCGAGCAGGTGGGCCTGGCTCTTGCTGCGCGCCGTCTCGATCAGGGTGTCGTCGTCGAGTCGCGGCGACAGGGTCAGCACGGGGCCCGCGACCTCGATCAGGTCGTCGAATGCCAGGGTCCGGATGGTTTGCGGCGGGGCGGTGTCGACGGGGGCGAGGCGGTTGGCAAGCAGCGACTTGGCCGAGCTCTCGATGTGCTCGAGCAGGCACTGGAAGACATCGTCGAACAGGACGATCTGCTCGTCCGAATAGTTCACCGAACCGTTGATGAAGAGGTCGGTCACGCGGCGCAGCGTCTCGACACGGCGTGCGACGGTGCCGTGGGCAAGGGTCGTCTGCAACTCGTCGAGCAGACTTTCTGGGGCGGTCGCGGGCTTCGAACTCATGACTCTGTCCTGGAGCAATGGCGACGGATTCTCCGGCGCCGAACTTGGAAAAAATGAAAGGATCAGGCGCTGGCGATGCGGTTGCGTCCCTTCGCCTTGGCTGTGTAAAGCGCGCCATCGGCGCGTGCGAGCAACGTGTCGGAGTTTTCGCGCGGCTTGAGTGTCGTGACGCCGGCGGAGATCGTTACCTGCATCCCTGGCGAGAATGCGCTCCAGTCGAGATCGGCGATGATGGCGCGCAGCCGTTCGAGCGCGCGGATCGCCTGGTCCTGCGACAGATCGGGCAGCACCAGCAGGAATTCCTCGCCGCCATAGCGGCCGAAGCGGTCGATGCTGCGCAGATTGGCGAACATGCCGATCGCGAAGGTGCGCAGCGCCTCGTCGCCGATCGGATGACCGTAGACGTCGTTGATCCGCTTGAAATGGTCGAGGTCGATCAGCGCGACCGCGCAGGAGCTGCCGTTGCGGGCGCAGCGCGCGATCTCCTCTTCGAGCGTGCGCATGATGCTGCGGCGATTGGAGGTACCGGTCAGTTCATCGAGCTCGGCGAGCTCCTCGATGCGCCGGTAGGCCTCCTTCAGCTTCACGCCGCTCTGATACAGCGATTGCTGCATCGAGCTCGAAACGATGCCGAGATACATGCAGCGCCCGATCGTCAGCGCGAACACCAGCATGGTGGCGAGGCGGTCGACCTTTGTAGCTGTCGGCATCCCGATCGCCTTGTCGGTGCCGAGGAACAGCGCGGCCAGACCCAACACCATGACGGTCCAGACGACAGCACTCTGTCGCGCCGAGGTGCGCAGCGCGCCGAAGCCGAACACCACGAACAGGTTGCAGAGGAACAGCACGCCGACTTCCGGCGCGATGTAGGTGAACATCAGCAGGTTCACCATGTTGATGGCCGATTGCGGCGCGACCAGATAGTGATCGTGGAAACGCTCGTGAAAACCTCGCTCCGAGAGCAGCACATAGATGGCCACCAGCGAGAGACCGGTCAGGGCATAGCCGGCGGCGACCAGAACCGACGTGGTGCCGGCCTGTGCGTAGATCAGCAGCACGACGGCATCGAGCAGGAAGCAGGAGGCGATCATCGATTGGATCTGGCGGCGCTGCCTGGCGCGGCGCGCCAGACGCTCGATCGTCAGCTTGGGACGGCCGCTTTCCGATGCGCCCGCGATCGGGCTCAGAAGTGACGACGCAGCGCTGCCCATGGTCTCGCCATTGGTGGAATCCGGCGAAAATCTACGTGGGAAAGCCTTTAGGTTTGGTATCTTTTGGAACCGAATCTGCTCCGGTGTAATCCAGTCATCACCCTTGTTTCGTAAGGGGAATCCGTGCACCGGAACGGGATGGGAGCGATCATGCCGCGCGTCTCTTGCCGCTGCTCGCTTCGTGGTGGTGCTGGCTTGCCGCCAAAGCCTTGATATGGTCCGCCGACGGCGGGCGTTTGTGAGAGTTCTTAGTGCTATGATACCGTTAGACGAACCTTCGGCGATTCTTCCTTATTTGGATCGTCGACTGTGTCATAGATCACACATGCAGCCACGGCATTGCCGTAATGTGAAGAATCTTGGCTCTCGCGTCGAACCACGCACCACCCCCCTCAGACCAACTTTGCGAGACGGCCATTGAGCGCGACACAGGCGGCTTCAGACGAGGTTCTGATCGCTCGGATCGCTCAAGGCGACCGGCTTGCCATGCAGGTGCTGTATGGACGGCACCATGTCAGGGTGTACCGCTTCGGGCTTCGGCTGGTGCGGAACGAACAGGTGGCAGAGGACCTCATCAGCGAGGTCTTTCTGGACGTTTGGCGTCAGGCGGGGAAATTCGAGGGACGATCCGCCGTTTCAACCTGGCTCCTGGCGATTACCCGGTTCAAGGCGTTGTCTTCGCTGCGGCGACGGAAAGACGCCGAACTGGACGATGAGGCCGCGAACGCGATCGAGGACACGTCCGACGATCCGGAAACGGTGGTGCAGAAAAAGGACACGGGTGACACGCTGCGGAAGTGCCTGGCGGGACTGTCGGCGGAACACCGGGAAATTGTCGATCTTGTCTACTATCACGAGAAATCCGTCGAAGACGTCGCAGGAATCGTGGGGATTCCGGAGAATACCGTGAAGACGCGCTTGTTCTATGCGCGCAAGAAACTTGCCGAGTTGCTCAAGGCAGCCGGCGTCGAGCGAGGTTGGCCATGACGGCTGCGAGCAAGAAGGTGCTGGGTCAAGAGCCTGATGATGTCGAGATGCTGCTGCCCTGGCATGCGGCCGGCACGTTGAGCGCGCGCGACGCGCGCCGTGTCGAGGACGCGCTGGCGAGCGATCCGGAACTGGCACGGCAATATGCCGTGATCCGCGAGGAATATGCCGAGACCATCGGCCTCAACGAGAGTCTCGGTGCGCCCTCGGCACGCGCCATGCAGAAGCTTTTTGCGGCGATCGATGCCGAGCCTGAACGCAAGCCGTCTGTGGGGACGCGGATGTCGGCCCGCATCTCGGAGTTCTTTTCGAGATTGTCGCCGCGGACGCTGGCCTGGTCGTCCAGCCTCGGTGCGGTCCTGGTGTTGCTGCAGGCGGGCGTGATCGGCGCGGTGCTGATGCGCAGCGAGCCGGCCGCATTCCAGACGGCGTCGTTCGATGCCACTGAACAACGCAGCGCGCCGAGCGCAGCCGTTGCACGCTCCAGCCCGGCACCGAGTGCGCCGATCACCCGTGACCTCGGCGGCGGCGTGGCGGCGGCGCCGACGCGGATCCTGGTACGTTTCACACCGGATGCCAGGATCGCCGACATCACTGCGCTGCTCGACAATTACCAGGGCTCGATCGTCGACGGGAAGGGCGGCATGTTCCGCTTGCAGTTCCGTGCCATGGACAAGGACAGCGTCGCTTCGCTGATCGCCCGTTTGCAGCGGGAGAAGATCGTCAGCCTCGCGGTCGAAACGCCGTAGCCGGCGCCCGGACAACTCCGCGTCGACGTCGCCGTGACGACGTCTACCGCAGTGGCAACGGACAATCCGTCGCAGCCTCGTTCACACCGGACGGCAATAACACTTCCGTGAGCCGCCCGTGGGGCGATACCGCAGCGCCGGCTGCATTGAACGATTTCCTTGCAAATCACCGTGCTCCACAGCGATTTTCGGCATCGATTGCCTGCAATGGTGCGATGAAACCGCGTGGCGAAATCGTTAAAAAAGATCGCCGGCGATTTGAACGTCCGCCTGTCTCTCACGACTTATGTGTGTGGGAGCGGTTTATCCCTCCCCGGCTATATCAGGCGCGAGCGCCCATCCACCCCAAGCGCCCATATGGCTTTGACCCGTCCGGTTGTCCCCCCGGACGGGTCTTTCATTTTGGGGGTACCCCAGCATGACTGGCTCGCTGAACCCGACCAATGACGGGGAGCGCGGCGGGGTGGCGAGCGTCGGCTTTCAGAGTTTACTGTGGATCGTTTCGCCACGCCGGGGCCGGCAAGCACCGCGCATCGCTTCCATGCAACTCGATGACTTGACGAGGGTTCGGGCGAGAAACTCCGTATTCAAGCGGACTTCTTTCATCGCCCGTCGGCGATTGAGAATTTAGTTAGACTTTATTTACCTTTTCCACAGAATATCGATGTCACGTCCAGTTGATTCGGTTCGGTTGCGTCTGCGTCCGTTTCTCTCTTGCGGGCAAGTTGAATGACACATCGGACTGACGTGGCCAGGGGCCAGGAGATCGTTGCGCGCTGGTGCAACCTTGCCGAGCAAAGGCTGGAGCATCTCACCGAACTATTCGAGACTGGACGCTGGCGCCGCTATCACAGCGAGCAGGCCTTTCTCGAGAACATCAGGGAAGCACGGGCCGCGGTCGATATCTGGCGCGAGCTGCTGACCCGCGAAGCCTCGCTCGACAATTCGCCGATCGACCTGTCCTGGCTCGGCCGTGGCAAATCGATCCTGCCGCCGCGCCGCCTCTCGCTGACGCCGGAGCGCCGGTCGGAGGCCACGGCATTGGCGCAGGCTGCGATGACCGCGGTCGCGGCCGCGCTGGAGACCGCGGCAGACGTGCTGGAAGATCCGCCGATCGTAGCCGACGCGCCGCCGCTGGAGATGCCTCCTCCGGCGCGGCCGCCGGTGCTCGATCTCGACACCATCCAGCGGCGCTATCCGCTGCTGCGCAACGCGCTGTAAGCGGAAGGCTATGCGCCCCTCCGTCGCAGTGGCCGGGTGTTTTCTCAAAAGTGAGGCTTTCTCAACGGCGGATTGTTAAGCGCCGTTGCGGATAGTCCGCCTGGTCGCCAGATCGACCAGCGCGGTTTCTGTCATGCCTTACGCCATTCTTGTTGCCGTCCTGGGCGGCATCGTCTCAACGGGCTTCGCACTCGTTGTCTTGCGCTCATCTTCAGCGACGGTGATAGCACCGCTTCTTGGTGCCATTTTGGGTCTGCTGGTGGGGACTGCATCAGTCAGGCAGCGTGGTCTGTCACTTGGCGCTAGCCTCGAAGAATATCGACGTGCCGCAGGCGTTCGTTCCCTCAATCAAGTCGCTACACGTTTCATCGGTATCGCGCTTGGCGCGGCCGCAATCGTATCTATCGTGGAACTGCTTGGTCTGCTGTCAGGGCCGGGTCTTGTGATCGCCATGGTGCCGGCAGGCTGCGTTCTTGTTGTCGTCTATACGCTCTGTCGATGCTGGCAGGTTTCCGATTCGGGGCAGTTCGGCAAACTTGACGTGATCCAGGCGACTGGCGGCGTCATGGGCATGCTGTTGGTTGGTCTCATGCTGTATCCTTTCATCACAAGAGTACCTGATGGAGACATGGCGGTGCCGGATGTTGTCCGCTTCGTATTCGTTGCGAACGCGACAGCTGCACTGGAAGCCGCGATGGTCGCCGCTCTGGGTCTCAGCCTTGTCTACCGGATGCTGGATTTGCTCGCACCGCGGCGCTAGCGCCGGACCGCGTTCGCGCCGACCACGAGCTGCGTATATTGCTGGGCGCCACCGGCCGACAGGTCCGATGTGACCGGGCGGGCGTGATCGAGGCCGACCACCGCGCCACGCGGGGTTTCCGCGATCATGTTGTTGTTGATCAGCGCCGAGCCCGCGCCGGGCACGACCGAGACGCCGATGCCGATCAGGGCGTTGCGGATCACATTGCCTGATATCGCGACGTCGCGCAGATATTTACCCCAGCCGGCGACGATGCCGAAGCTCGGCGCGTTCTCGATCACATTGCCGGTCACTGAGGTGTCGGCCTCGACATAGATGCCGATGCCAGCGCCGTCGTTCGGGTCGGTGCCGACGGGACGCTTCGGCAACAAATTGCGGATGATGTTGCTTTGAACCACCGCGATGCGGCCGCCTTCGTTGAAATTGCAGACGGAGACACCGAGGGCCGCGCCGTCGACGCTGTTGTTGGCGATCACGGCGGCCTCGAACGAGAACTCCGAGTAGAGCGCGACCTCGCGGACATTGCTGACGCTGTTATCGGTGATGTGGATGTTGGAGGCCGAATTGCCGCGCACCGCAGAGAAGTCGCAATTGCTGATGCGGTTGCCGCGCACGATCACATTGCCGGCCCGGAACGTGTTGATGGCGTTGCCATACTGTCCGGAGCCGCCAGGGCCGGCCTTGATGTCCTCGATCCGGTTGTCGGCGACGATCGATCCGTCGTCGCCGATCGCGGTGCGCAGGATCTCGATGCCGTTGTCGTTGGTGCCCTTGATAGTGTTGCGCGAGACGATCAGGCCGAGCGCATCGAACGACACCAGCGCTGTGGTCGCGATGCCGGTGAAGACATTGTTGCTGACGTCGCCCGACATCTGCTCGAACCAGATGCCGCTGCCGCCGCTTGCGGTGAACTGGCAATCGGTGATGCGGATGTCGCGGCCGGACAGGCAATGGACGAGGCCGCGCCGCGTCGGTAGCGGAACATTGCCGCCGTCGAAGGAAAGGCCCATCAGCACGATGCCGCCGGCGCCTTCGCCTTCCAGCAGTGAGGCGCCGCCATTGAACACCAGCCGGCTGGCGCCGCGCACGCCGATCAACTGGCTGCCGGGCGCAAGCCGCAGCAGCCCGGTGCGGTAGACGCCGGGCGGGAATGCCAGCGGCACCTGCGCGCGTGCCGCATCGTCGATCGCACGTTGCAGGTTGCGGGTCTGGTCGTCGGGGCTGCCGGGGCGGACGCCATATTGCGTGACGTCGCGGCCGAGCGAGCCGGTAGATTGCGCGGCGCGCGCCGCGTCCGGCGACATCGCAATCGCGCCTGCGACGCCGGCGGCGGATGCTCCGATCAGATGGCGGCGGTTGACGTCCATGGGCATTGCCCTCGCAAAATACTCGCGAGCGGTTGCGTTCGCGCCCGATCAGTAGCGCGAAAGGCGGCGCAGCATGGTGAACACGCCGACGCAGCCCTGCGATTGTTGGCGGTAGGGTTAACCCCGGGTGCAGCCGCTTCACGCCGTCAAAGCCATGCAGGAGACGCAGCGCGCCGCGCGGACACGAACTGTCTTGCGCGGTTGCCATGGGCCGCGCCCCGGCCGATGATGCGCAAAACAAGTCAAAGCCAATCGAGAGGAAACGAATGCGCGGGCGTCGTGTACTGATGGAATCGTTCGTGTCGCACGGCGTGCGTCATATCTTCGGAAATCCCGGTACCACCGAAACACCGCTGCTCGACAGCCTGCCGGCATTTCCGCAACTCGAATACATCATGGCGCTGCATGAAGGTGTCGCGGTCAGCGCGGCCAGTTTCTACGCGCAGGCGGCGGGGCGCGTCACCGTCGCCAATCTGCACGTCGCTCCCGGCCTCGGCAACGGCATCGGCTCGCTCTACGGCGCGCTGAAGGCAGGTTCGCCCGTGGTGGTGACCGCCGGCCAGCAGGACACGCGGATGCGGCTCAAGAACCCGCTGCTCGGGCACGACCTCGTTGCGATGGCGGCGCCGGTGACGAAGTGGAGCGTGCAGATCGAGCGCGCCGACGAGATCGCACCGATCATGCGACGCGCGTTCAAGGTCGCAACCGACGCGCCGCAGGGGCCGGTGTTCGTGTCGCTGCCGATCGACGTCCTGGAACAGGAGACCGCGGTCGATGCCGCGACGCCGGACAATCTGTGGCGATCGACACGTCCCGACCCGGCAGGCATCGACGCGCTGGCTGCGTTGCTGCTGAAGTCGAAAAATCCTGCCATCATCGCCGGCGACGACGTGGCGAGATCGGGCGGCGAGCAGGCACTGGTGGCGCTGACGGAGGTGATCGGCGCCACGGTGTGGTTCGAGGGCCTGCGCCATCACGCGCCGTTTCCGACCAGCCATCCAAGTTACCGGCAGTCGCTCCCGGGCGACGCCCGACAGGTGCGGAAGGCGCTCGGCGACACCGATCTCGTGCTGCTGATCGGCGGTCCGTTCTTCGAGGACATCTGGTTCGCACCCGGCGGCCACATCCCCGACGGCGCGGTCTTGCTGCAGATCGAAGCCTCCGCCGAGCGCCTCGCGCTCAACAACCGGATCGATGCCGGCGTCGTCGGCGACATCGCCGTCAGCCTCGGTGCGTTGACGGACGCGCTGCACGCAACGGCGGATGCGGAGTTCAGGCAGGCCGCGCAAGGCCGCAATGCCATCCTGGCCGAATTGCAGCGGAAAGAGAAGGAAGCCTACCGCGCCCGCGTCGAGAAAGGCTGGGACCGCGAGCCGAGCTCGATGCCGCGCGTCACCGCCGAGCTTCGTCGCGGGCTGCCCGACGATGTGGTGATCGTCGATGAGAGCATCACGGCGAGCCTCGACCTCGCGCGGGCCTTCGATTATAGCGGCTTCGGCGATTATTTCGGCGGCCGCGGCGGCGGCATCGGGCAGGGCCTCGCCGGCGCGATCGGCGTCAAGGTCGCGATGCCGGATCGTCCGGTCGTCGCCATCTCCGGCGACGGCTCGGCGATGTACGCGATCCAGGCGCTGTGGACCGCCGCGCACCACAAGCTGGCGATCGTGTTCGTGGTGCTTGCGAACCGTGAATACCGTATCCTCAAGCATAACGTGGATGTCTGGCGGCAGAATTTCGAAGCCGGCACCCAGCACCCGTATCAGAACATGGATATCACCGGTCCCGCGCTCGATTTCGTGCATCTCGCGGCCGGGATGGGCGTCGAGGCCGTCAGGGTCGAGAAGGCCGACGAGATCGCCGGCGCGGTTGCGAAAGCTGTCGCGACCGGGCGGCCATACCTCGTCGAGATCGCAATCGAAGGAAAGCGCTAAAGCATGATCCGGAAAAGTGCGAAGCGGTTTTCCGAGAAGATCGTGCTCAAACAGAGAACAATGAAGTAGTCACGATTCGATCTATTCTCTTTGCGCTCTAAAGGAGCTTCTGATGACGGGCATTCTGGACGGCAAGGCCGCATTGGTGACGGGCGGCGGCTCCGGCATCGGCCGGGCCACGGCGATTGCGATGGTGCGCGAAGGCGCGCGCGTGGCGGTGTCCGACCTCTCGAAAGACGGCATCGACCAGACGGTTGCGCTGATCAACGCCGCCGGCGGCCAGTCGATCGCGATCCAGGGCGACGTCACCGATGAGGCAGATGTCGCGAACATGGTGGCGTGCACGGTGTCGGCGTTCGGGCGCATCGATTGCGCATTCAACAATGCAGGCGTTGCCGGACGCTCGGTCGGGCCGCCCGGCCAGCGCATTCATGAACTCACCCAGCCCTCCGTCGCGAAGATGTTCTCGGTGAATCTGATGGGCGTGTTCCTGTGCCTGAAATACGAGATCGCGCAGATGCTCAAGCAGGGCGGCGGCGGCGCGATCGTCAACACGGCTTCGATCGCAGGGCTGGTCGGCCTCGCGACGTCCGCCCATTATGTCGCGACCAAGCACGGTGTCGTCGGACTGACCAAGTCCGCGGCGATCGAATATGCCGAGGACGGCATCCGGGTGAACTGCGTCAATCCCGGCTACATCAAGACGCCCATGACCAAGGAGACGATGGACGAACGTCATGACGAGATCATCGCCAAGGTGCCGGTGCGGCGCCTCGGCGTGCCCGAGGAGATCGCCGAAGCGGTGGTCTGGATGTGCTCGGACAAGGCCTCCTTCATGACCGGCGCATCGCATGTGATCGACGGCGGCTACAGCGCCGCTTGAAGAGCCTTGCTCGGCACGGCACCTCAAAGTAGATTGTAGCGGTGTAGGCACGCTTGGGGCGTCTCGGATACACCAAGTCATGAGAGTACTGATCCTCACCGCTGCGCTGGCTCTGGTCTCGCCTATGGTGCTCGCCGAAGACGGCAAGGATAGTAACCTCTGCAATGCGGCCGACGATACACCGGAAGCCGCCGTTATTTCCGACTGCACGCGGCTGCTCGATAGCGGCAAACCGGATCAGGTTGAGCGCGCCAACCTTTATTATAGTCGCGGAGCCGCGCACTGGCGCAATCGTGAGTACGATGCGGCAATCAATGACGAAAACGAAGCCCTCAGAATCAATCCGATCCTATCGGACGCCTATATGCGACGCGGCGCAGCATATTTTGGAAAGGGCGACTACGACCGGTCAATAGCCGATAGTACCAAAGCCATCGAAATCGACCCTGTCAACGTGCGCGCTTTTTCCAACCGCGCCATCGCGCGTCAGAGAAAGGGAGACCGTCTCGGTGCAATCGCCGACGAGACCAAGGCGATCGAAATAGACCCGCAGTTCGTGGCTGCTTATCTCATCCGGCAGGAAAACTACGGCGCGTTCGGTGAGTGGAAACTTGCGCTAGCGGACCGTGAGGCGGCGGCTCGAATTGAGCCGCGAGGTGGTTACGAAGGTTACCGTCTTCGGGCCATCGCCTATCTGCAAAGGGGTGATTATGATAGCGCAGTCGCCGATATCGACCGCTGGATTGCGGTCAACCCAGACAGCGCGCTCGCATATGAGCTTCGTGCCGACGCGTATTTGAACAAAAGAGACGCTGCGCAAGCTATCGCCGACGCCAGCAATGCGATTAGGCTAAGTCCTAAGCATGCCTATGCGTATCGACTTCGCGGCCGTGCGTATGCGCTGAGCGACGACCTCGATCATGCAATCGCCGACTTCACAACGCTGATTGCACTCGATCCCGAGAACGAACAGGCCTATCGCTCGCGTGGCGCCGTGTACGAGAAAAGGAAGGACCATGCTGCGGCGAGTGCCGACTATGCCGCAGCGATGGCTATATCCATGCAGCGACAGCCAGCCTCCAGCCCCTTACCCCCTGACGTTGCGAGAGCGCTCGATAAGAGGCGCCAGCGGCTTCCAGATGCGAATGACGCGAAGTAGTCGCGCGTCGCGGATTTGGGCGCGGGAACGACCTAATACCACTGCCCGACGAATGGCTTGTCGTCACGGATGAATTTCCGCGCGAGATCGTCAGGATATTCAGGCAACGTCCTTTCAACTAGCTTGGCTCCTCTGAGGCGTGCCTCCCGTCCAGGCTTCCGGAACACGGAATCAATCCGCAGCGCTCTCGCGCGCAGCCTGCCGGGTGAGCTTGACCAGCTCCAGCAGCATGGCCTCGCCGGCGTCGACGAGCTGCTCGAGGGTAATCGACGATTTTCCGCGTGCGGCCGTTCCATCATGGGCGAGCGGTGGAACATGGACGAACTGTGCCAGACGGAGGCTGTCGTCGCCATCCATAGTTTCGATCGCGCGCCAGCTCAGATAGTTGCAGAGATAGCTGCCGGCATCGCGTGACATCCGCGCATCGATGCCCGTCGCCAACGCAGCGCGCAGCAGCCTTTCGCTGTGCGGCCCGAACCTGCGCGCATCGGCGCCGTCGACAATCGATCCTTTGCGCGCATGCTGGCGGCCGGCGTCGGGAAAGCGCGTCGTCACCGCGTTGCGGGCGCGGCTTTCGATCCGCAAATGCGCGGTGCGGCCGGCGAGGCCGAACATCAGCAATGCCTGCGGGCGATGCTGCGCGATCAGCTCCGGCAGCTCGCGATCGACGGTCGTATAGGTGACGTCGAAGACGTGGCTCGTCAGCGCGACGTCGTCGAAGGCAGGCCGGCGCAACGTAGACAGCCGCTTCAACAGTGGCATGGTGGGGTTGTACGGCGCACCCGGAAACGGTCCGAAGCCGGTGAGCAGGATGCGCAGGCGGCCGTTCAATGCAGCATCTCCGCGATCTGCTCAGCGGCGACCGCGGGCGAGATGCGGCCGGCGGCGACTTCGGCCTCCATCTTCTTCACTCTGGCGCGGATCGCTGAGTCCGAACGCAGCCGCGCCATCATCCGGCTCTCCAGCATCGACCACATCCACTTCACCTGCTGGTCGCGGCGCCGCGCCGCGAACTCGCCCGAGGCGTTCATCGCGGTGCGGTGATCGAGGATCTTCTGCCACAACTGCTCGAGCCCCGTGCCGGTCAGCGCGGAATAGGTCACGACCGGCGGATGCCAGTGCTCGGAGCGTGGCGCGAGGATGTGCAGCGCGCTGCGATAGTCGGCCGCTGCATGGTTGGCGCGCTTCACGTTGTCGCCGTCGGCCTTGTTGATCGCGATCATGTCGGCGAGTTCGACGAGGCCCTTCTTGATGCCCTGCAACTCGTCACCGGCGCCGGGCAGCATCAGTGCCAGGAAGAAATCGGTCATGTCACAGACCGCGGTCTCGGACTGGCCGATGCCGACGGTCTCGACCAGCACGACATCGAAGCCGGCCGCCTCGCACAGCAGCATCGCCTCGCGGGTCTTCGCCGCGACGCCGCCGAGTGTGCCCGAGGACGGCGAGGGCCGGATGAAGGCTTGATCGGAGACGGCAAGCCGCGCCATCCGCGTCTTGTCGCCGAGGATCGAGCCGCCGGTGCGCGCCGACGACGGATCGACCGCCAGCACCGCGACCTTGTGGCCGCGCTCGATCAGGAACATGCCCAGCGCATCGATGGTGGTCGATTTTCCGACGCCGGGCGAGCCGGTGATGCCGACCCGCACCGCCGTGCCGGTGTCGGGCAGCAGCGCCTGCACCAGCTCGCGCGCCGCGGCCTGGTGATCGCCACGCCGGCTCTCGACCAGCGTGATCGCCCGCGCCAGCGCGGCGCGGTGACCGGCACGGAGGTCACGGGCGAGGGCGGCGGTGTCAGGAGAGGCAGGCTTCGGTGAGGTCATGGTCTTGGTTCTACATCGGCTGTCCGTGACAGGCGATAGCGGAATGCCCTGCCACGCTCTCCTCGGCCGCTTGCCAAATGCGGTATCGCCCGTGATCGTTCGGACTGGCGACCGCCTAACCTGGATTGGTGCAAAGGCCTCTGGCATTCAACTTCGCATATACGTCCGAAGACGTGTCATGGCATGCTGCCGATGCGATCTCCCTGGCCTCACCAGCGCGATGTTCGTCGAGCAGGATGATTGCAAGGGTACCCTGCAGGGCAAGCCTCACGGAGGAGGGAAGTGATTCCTCCAGCGCCCGCTTCTGATCAAGCGCGGTCCGCAACTCGCCCTCGGCACCAGCCAGGTCGGACTTCCTCGCCAGGTAGATCGCCTTGTAGAGGTGTGAGCGCGGATCAGACGGGTATTTGGCCACGTACCACCACGCCGAAGCTTCATGGATGTCCGAATCCCGCTGCGGAAGATATTCGGAAGGGATCAGGACGATCTGGTTCGCTACGGCTATTTCCTGGTTGCGGGCGTCAGCAATTCCTTTTCCGCCAACGGCCACACCCAGCAGGCCAAGCGCCGCGACGGAGGCGGCTGCCCAGCGCAGGCCTGGTTGCGTCTCTTCCTCGCGCCACAGGCCGACGAGCAACAGGCCGACAACAATGCCACCGCCTGCGCCGGCGATGTGGGCCGCGAAATCGACCTTGCCGGAATGCAACGCCGACGCCAACGGCAACATTGATGGAATCAAGACCCCAAAGGCTCGCTTTTGAAGCGAAGCGCGGACCTGCGGATTGGTGTAGTGGGTGCTCACTGCCAGCATCGCTGCGAACAGCCCCATGATGCCGCCGGACGCCCCCACTGAAACCAGCGAATGCGGATTGAAAAGCAGCGAGCCGCAGGCGCCGGCCAGCGCGCTGATCACGAAGATGGCGGCGAGCCAGAGCCGCCCCACGATGCGTTCCAAAACGCTGCCGGCGAGCAGCAGCACGAAACAGTTGATCGCGAGGTGAAACGGGCTGCCGTGCAACAGAGGGCCAGTGAACAGACGCCACCATTGGCCTTGGCCGGCGACAAGAAGCTGTTGCAAGCCGCCAAGCGAAATCAGCGTCTTGATGCCGGGCTCGAACGCCTTGCCGGAAGCCTCGACGCTGAACAGAACTTCGCCGACGAAGATCAAGGTCAGTGCCGCAATGATGCCGACCGTCAGATAGGGGAACACCGCGGGCGGCAGCTCGGCCAATGGGTTGAGCTCGGCGGCGTGTTGTCGTTGAATCCGCAGCAGTCCCGCGACAAATGCCCGGTCGAAGCCGTCTTCAAGATCGGCCTCCCGCAGGATCTGGTTTTGCGCGGTGTCGATCACCAGCGCGATCGTTCGATATTCGGCATCCCGCGGCGAGTTGAGGCGCCGCAACTCCCCCAATCGCTGGTCAGTCGTCGGTCCCACTTCGATCACGCGAATCACAACCGAAGATGTGGGGCCGCCAAATGGCGCGGCGGCCTGCGAGTATTTCGCGCAGTCACGACCGACGCGTTCCAGCTCCTGATGCGAGAGGTTGAAGGTTCGTTCAGGATGGCTCTCTCGATCGATCAGGCACAGTATTGTGAAGGGCGCACCGACCCGGTTGAGGGTCAAAACGATATCGCAGGCAGCGGCCAACTCTGCCGCTTCCGGCACGGGACCGACCGCAAAACCCTGCATCGCGCATAATTGTCGGGCAAGGTACTGACAGTAGGTATCGGTCGAATTGGAAGCGTCGGCGGGGGCGGAGCCTTCTTGGGCAATCGTCGTTTCGGACATGGCTGCTGACTGTGGCGCGGCGCTCGACCATAGCGGCGGTCACCACACCTCGCAAGCCAGCTCTACCTCCGGTTTACTCCGCCGCATGCCGCTTCGCTCGTGCGGGCCGCGAGCTTGGTTTGCTTCGCCGGCCGGTTGCGGGAGAGGACGGAGTCCGCGAGATCGGAAATCGGGTGGGCATACCCGACGTCATACGGTTGATCAGGGCGCGTTCCACATCACAGCCGAACAGCATTTCGGAGCCTGCCATGACCGTTGCCTACTATAGCGCCGTCCTCGACCATCCGCTCGATACCGTGTGGTCCTTGATCCGCGACTTCAACAACTATCCAGCCTATATCGATGGCGTCAGCGAAAGTGTGATCGAGGACGACAGGCGTGGCGACGAGGTCGGTGCGATCAGGCGGTTCTGCTATCTTGGCCTCTGGGTTCGCCAACGCCTGGCCGGCCATTCGGACCGGCAGCACTCGCTGACTTATGCCGGCATCGAGCCGCTGCCGTTTCCGCAGGATGGCGGTTCGCAGGTGCCGCAGCCGACCCAGTACGAAGGCACCATGCATCTGCTGCCGGTCGTCGAGGGCAACCGAACCTTCATCGAGTGGTCGGTCAAGCTCGACACCGCGCCTGACGATGCCGATCGCTGGCAGGTCCAGTTTCAGCAGTGGATTCCGGACTGGACCAACTCGCTGGTGAGGGCGCTGGCGCGTCATGACACCGCGGCGCGTTGAAACCCGCGACTACGGATCGTCGGCATCGCCCTTCGGACGTGCGCCGCCGAAGATTTTCGCGCCCTCTGCCGTGAGATATGGCTTCAGCGTTTCCCAGGGCACGAAGATCACGTACTGGCCTTCGGCATAGGGGCCGACGGCGTAGGGCGGATAGTGAAAGGTGAGGCCGGAGCTTTTGCCGGCTTCGGTCGATGGCGCCAGGGTCACCGCGCCGATCCGGAGCAGGGTCGGCTTCAGCTCCTTGTACCAGTCGGCGTTCGCGGTCTCGCCGGCGCCGCGCCGCTTCTTCTCGACGTTCAACGCGCTGACGATGGCCTTGCGCAGTGCGGTCAGGGTCGGGCCGTTGTCGGCGGTCTCGGTGAAGAACGGACGGATGCTGATGCGTTTGTGGTCCGTCGTGTCCCACAGGATGGTGTTGACGTCGGTGTTCGGATGGGCGCCGTGGGTGTCCATGTAGTCGTCGCGCAGCACGCTGACATAGCGGCCGTCGACGACCGACCGCACCGAATATCTGCGCTCGATCGAATAGCCGCCGCGGTCCTTGAACAGCACAGGCTCCTGCTTGCGGTCGGTCGCTGCCTCGGCGGCCTGCGTGTCGATCCATTTCCTGCCTTCGGCCAGGCAATTGGCCGCCAGCGCGCTATCGGCCTTGATCTTGTCGTCGAGATAGACGCCCGCCTCGATGCTGGCGTTCTTGATCGCAGCGTCGGGCTTGGGATCGGCGGCGCGCGCCGGCAGGCAGAGGCAGGCCAGCAGGCCGGCGAGGCCCATGATGCGGCCAGGCGTCATCGAGCGTGCGGCGCGCATGGAAAACTCCAGATGGGAGGAGACGACGACGGCGGCGTTACTCCGCCGCCGCCTCGCTGTGGCCGAGCCGGGCATTGAGCTTGTGGATCAGCTCCTCGGCGGCATCCGAGATCACCGTGCCGGGCGGGAAGATCGCCTCGGCGCCGGCCTTGTACAGCGCGTCGTAATCCTGCGGCGGCACCACGCCGCCGATGATGATCATGATGTCCTCGCGGCCATGCTTCTTCAGCGCCGCCTTCAATTCCGGCACCGCGGTGAGATGGGCGGCGGCGAGCGAGGAGACGCCGAGGATATGGACGTCGTTCTCGACCGCCTGGCGGGCGGCCTCGTCGGCGGTTGCGAACAGCGGCCCGATGTCGACGTCGAAGCCGACATCGGCGAACGCCGATGCGATCACCTTCTGGCCGCGGTCGTGGCCGTCCTGGCCGATCTTGGCGACCAGGATACGCGGGCGGCGGCCCTCGGCCTCCTCGAACGCGTCGATCAGCTCCTGCACCTTCTCGACCCGGTTGGACATGGTCGCTGCCTCTCGCTTGTAGACGCCGGTGATCGACTTGATCTCGGCGCGGTGACGGCCGAACACCTTCTCCATCGCGTCCGAAATCTCGCCGACGGTGGCCTTGGCGCGCGCGGCGTCGATCGCCAGCGCCAGCAGATTGCCGTTGCCTTCGCCGGCTGACCGGGTCAGCGCGGCCAGCGCCGCATCGACGTCCTTCTGGTTGCGTTCCTTCTTCAGGCGGCCGAGCTTGTCGATCTGCAAGCGCCGCACGGTGGAGTTCTCCACTTTCAGCACGTCGATCGGTTTCTCGCTCGCAGGCTTGTATTTATTGACGCCGATCACCGCCTGGCGGCCGGCATCGATCCGCGCCTGGGTCTTGGCGGAGGCCTCCTCGATGCGCAGCTTCGGCACGCCGGCCTCGATCGCCTTGGCCATGCCGCCGAGCTCCTCGACCTCCTGGATATGACCCCACGCCTTGGCCGCGAGATCGCGGGTCAGCCGTTCGACATAATAGGAGCCGCCCCAGGGATCGATGATGCGGTTGGTGCCGCTCTCCTGTTGCAGGAAAAGCTGGGTGTTGCGGGCGATGCGCGCCGAGAAATCGGTCGGCAGTGCCAGCGCCTCGTCGAGCGCGTTGGTGTGCAGCGACTGGGTGTGGCCCTGGGTCGCCGCCATCGCCTCGATCGTGGTGCGCATCACGTTGTTGAACACGTCCTGCGCGGTCAGCGACCAGCCCGAGGTCTGGCAATGCGTGCGCAGGCTGAGCGACCGCGGGTCCTTCGGATTGAACTGCTTCAAGAGCTTGGCCCACAAGAGCCGCGCGGCGCGCATCTTGGCGACTTCCATGAAGAAGTTCATACCGATCGCCCAGAAGAACGAGAGGCGGGGAGCAAAACGATCGACGTCGAGGCCGGCGGCAAGGCCCGCGCGCAGGTATTCGACGCCGTCGGCCAGCGTATAGGCGAGCTCGAGGTCCTGCGTCGCGCCGGCTTCCTGCATGTGATAGCCGGAGATCGAAATGGAATTGTACTTCGGCATCCGCTGCGAGGTGTAGGCGAAGATGTCGGAGATGATCCGCATCGAGGGGCTAGGTGGATAGATGTAGGTGTTGCGCACCATGAACTCTTTCAGAATGTCGTTCTGAATGGTGCCCGACAGTTTTTCCGGTGGCACGCCCTGTTCCTCGGCGGCGGCGACGAACAGTGCGAGGATCGGCAGCACCGCGCCGTTCATGGTCATCGACACGCTCATCTGGTCGAGCGGGATGCCGGCGAACAGCGTGCGCATGTCGTAGATGGAATCGATCGCGACACCAGCCATGCCGACGTCGCCGGAGACGCGCGGATGATCCGAGTCATAGCCGCGGTGGGTGGCGAGGTCGAACGCGACCGACAGGCCCTTCTGTCCCGCCGCGAGGTTGCGGCGATAGAAGGCGTTGGAATCCTCCGCCGTGGAGAACCCGGCATATTGCCTGATCGTCCAGGGCTGGTTGACATACATGGTCGGGTAGGGGCCGCGCAGATAGGGCGCAATGCCCGGCCAGGTATCGAGGAAGTCGATGCCGGCGAGATCGGCCTCGCCATAGATGGATTTCACCGGAATGCCTTCGGGCGTCAGCCACGGCTCGGCGCTCGCAGCTTGTGCCGCGACGGCGGTGGGCTGGAAGGCGACATCGGCGAAATTGGGAATGCGGGTCATTCCTTGGCTTCCTTAATCATGGTCCGGATGCTGGTGGCTGGCGATCGCCGCCATCTGCTCCGGTCCGTAATTCTGCATCGTGGTCTGGCTTGGCAAATTGGCGATGCCGACCACCCAGCCGAGCCGGGATTCGGTTCCATATTGCCGCGTCGGCACCACCCGGTCGGGCCGGTCGAAGGTGCCGGTCATGATCTCGATGCGGGGGCCGTCGATCCGGCGGAAGCTCAGCGGCGTGCCGCAGGCGGCGCAGAAGTCGCGCTCGGCGATCGAGGAGGATTTGAACGCCGCGGGCTTGCCGCGGGTCCAGGCAAAATGCTCCTTGTTGATGTCGGCGAACGACGCGAATGGCGCGCCGGACGCCTTCTGGCACATCCGACAGTGGCAGATGCTGACCCGGTTCGGTGCCGCGGACACCGCGAAGCGGACGGCGCCGCATTGGCAGCCGCCGGTCAGAACGGGGGTTGATGGGGTGTCTGCCGTCATGTCTGCTCCGTCAGCCGATAGGCGTCGCGCAATGTCGCCAGCGCGTCACCGCCGGCGAAGACGAACTCACCGATGCCGGCCGCCCGCAGCGCCGCTTCCTGATCGCCGGGCCGCCCTGCCAGATAGATATGCCTTGCGCCGGCGCCGTGAAGGGCCTTGGCGGCGTCCGCCGCGCTCACGGCATAGACCTTGTCCGAGGAACAGATGCAGGCCATCGCGGCGCCCGAGGCCTTGAAGGCCGCGGCAAGCGCCGCCGGATCGGCAAAGCCCTCGCTGTCGATAGCCTCGATTCCGCCGGTCTCGAAGAAGCTCTTCGCGAAGGTCGCGCGGGCCGTGAAGTCCGCGGGCGTGCCGAGGTTGGCGAGGAAGATCCTTGGCCGCGCGCCATGCGCCTTCAGCGCCGCATCCGACTTGTCGCGCAACGCCTCGAACGGCTCGGCGAGCCGCATCGGCGACAGCGCATCGAACTTGATCTTGGCATCGGCCGGTGACACCGGCGCCGCGGGCTTCACGTCCAATACCGCGAGGTCGGCCTCGTGCAGGTTAGGGAATTCGCTGGCGCCGGTCAGCACGTCGCGGCGCTTCGCGACATTGGTTTCGCGCTGCGCCCGCGTCGCGGCGACTTTCTCTTGCAGCAGGCCTTGCTCGAGCGCGGCGAAGACGCCGCCGGCCTTTTCGATCTCCTGGAACAAGGTCCACGCCGCGTCGCAGAGCTGCGAGGTCAGCGTCTCGATGCCGCCTGAGCCCGCCGCGGGATCGGACACCTTGGCCAGATTGGACTCATCGAGCAGCACCAGTTGGGTGTTACGCGCAACGCGGCGGGCGAAGTCATCGGGCAGACCGAGCGCCAGCGTGTGCGGCAGCACGGTGATCGCGTTGGCGCCGCCGAGCCCGGCCGCGAATGTCGCGATGGTCGCGCGCAGCATGTTCACATTGGGGTCACGCTGGGTCAGCATCCGCCAGGCGGTCTGTGCATTGATGAAGATCGGCTTCGGCGCCAGCCCGCAGGCCTCTTCGACCTGTGCCCACAGCCGGCGCAGCGCGCGGAATTTCGCCATGGTCAGGAACTGGTCGGCATCGGCGCTGAGGCGGAACGAGATGCCGGTGCGCGCTGCGTCGAGATCGATCCCGGCGGCTTCCAGCATACGCAGATAGGCCAGCGCCAGCGCCAGCGTGAAGGCGAGTTCCTGCACCTCGGAGCCGCCGGCGTCATGCACCGGCCGGCCATCGGCCAGCACGAACGGTCCCTTGAAGCCGCGCTTGATCAGGCCGTTGACCACCTGGCCGAACGGCTTCTCGTAGTCGGCCCAGGTGATGGCCGCAGCACCCCGCACGGCGATGGTGCTGAGCGCCTGGTAGTTGAAATGAAGATCGAGCTTGGCAGGATCGAGCTTCTGGGCCTCGATCATGTCGGCAAACGTCTCGCCGGCGTTCTCGCGTCCGATCACCGGGTTGAGCGCGATCATGATGCCTGCATCGAGATAGATGCCGTCGCAGACCTTTGCCAAGGTTTCCTTGCTGGCGTTCGCAAGGCCGAAGCCGCGCGTGCCCGGACCGCCGGCGAACTCGAATTCGAGGCCGGTCGCGCCGTTCTCGAGATCATGCAGCGCCTGCGCATTGGCCTGCGCGGCGTCCGGATGGTCGACCCGTTGCAGGATCTGCCACGGGGTGGCGGCGGCGCGGCCCGGAAGCGGGCTCGCATTGGTGGCGCGACGGTAGATCGGATCGATCTTCAGGCCATCATAGGTCTTGCCGACCAGCTTCTCGAACGGCGCGCCTTTGAGCACGCCGTCGACCAGCTTGCGCCAGTCGTCGTAGGTCGCAGCCGGAAAATCCGAAGCCAGGGTGAGATCGTCAGTCGAGGTCGTCATCCGCCCAAATCGTCCTTCATCGGCCCCCGTGTGGGGCACCTTGATTTGGCCGGAAATTGCCACGGGCGGGCGGCCAAGCCAAACTTTTGTTTGCGGCCGCTGGGCTTTTAATCGAGGTCCGCTAGACGGAAAATACCGTCTGTCGAGACCCCTGCCAGCGCGTCAGCGACGCGGCGCCCGGCGATGACGCGGTCGGGAACGATCTCGGCCAGCGGCACCAGCACGAAGGCGCGCTCGAACAGCCGCGGATGCGGCAGCGTCAGTTCCGGCTTGTCGAGTGTGACGTCGTCATAGGCGATCAGGTCGAGATCGAGGGTGCGCGGGCCGTAGCGCGTTTGCCTGGCGCGATCGCGGCCGAATTTGGTTTCGATCTTGTGCAGCGTGAACAGCAGCGCATGCGGATCGAGACTGGTCTCGACCTCGATACAGGCATTGATGAAACTGTCCTGCTGTTCGTCGCCCCAGGGCGGCGTCGAATAATCCGACGAGCGCGCCAGCAGCGCCGCCTGGGTCATGCCCAAGATATTGGCGATCGCCTTGCGAAAGGTGCTGCGGACGTCGCCGACATTGCCGCCGAGCGCGATCAGGACGTCGGCCATCGGCGCTCAGCCCTGCGACGTCGGATGGCGCGAGCGCGTCAGCACCACGCCAACATCGTCGAAGATCGCGGCGATCGGCGCGTGCGGCTTGTGCACGGTGACCTTGACCGCCCTGACGCGCGGAAAGCTCGTCAGGATGTCCTCGGCCACCGCGCCGGCGGCGCGCTCCAGCAGCTTGTAATTGGTGTTCTTGAAGGCCGACGTCGCGGTCGCCACCACGTTGGAATAGGAGACGGTGTCGGAGAGGCGATCGGTGCGCGAAGACTCCGAGAGGTCGGTGTAGAGCTCGAGGTCGATGACGAAGCGCTGCCCGACCTCGGTCTCATGTTCCATCACGCCATGGCGGGCATGGATGACGATCCCGGTGATGAAGATCGTATCGGTCATTGCTGTTCCTCGATTGCTGCGGCCACGCGCAGCGCCTGGACGGTCTCCGCGACGTCGTGGGCGCGGATGATGCGGGCGCCATTCTGCGCGGCGATCAGATGCGCCGCGAGCGAGCCGCCGATCCGCTGTTGCGGTTCCGACGGCACCACCGTGCTGATGAAGCGCTTGCGTGAGGCACCGACCAGCACCGGCAGGCGGAATGCGTCGAGCTCGGCGAGCCGCGCCAGCGCCATCATGCTCTGCTCCGGCGTCTTGCCGAAGCCGATACCGGGATCTAGCACGATCTGGTCGGACGCAATGCCGGCGCACGCGGCGATCTCGAGCGAGCGTTCGAAGAACGTCGTGATGTCCCGCATGATGTCGATCGAAGCATCGGCCCGCTCGCGATTATGCATGATGATCACGGGCACGCCGCGCGCGGCGATCAACGGCGCCATGCCCGCATCACGGTGCAGGCCCCAGACGTCGTTGGCGATCGCTGCGCCCCGGTCGAGCGCCCACGCCACGACCTCCGATTTCATGCTGTCGATCGACACCGGCACGCCGAGTGCGATCACCTCCGCCAGCACCGGCTTCAGCCGCGCCAATTCGTCGTCGGCCGTGACCGGCAGCGAACCGTAGGGGCGGGTCGATTCCGCGCCGATATCGATGATGTCGGCGCCGTCGGCGATCAGCTTGCGGGCCTGCGCCAGCGCCTGCTCGGGCGTGATGAACTGGCCGCCATCGGAGAATGAATCGGGCGTCACGTTCAGGACGCCCATCACGGCCGGATATGGCCTCGACAGCAGTCCCGGCAGCACCGTGCGTCCGGCTGAGCCGGCCACCCTCGATGCTATGGGCTGGGTCGCCATCATGCGCTGCCTTTGCGCTGACCGTAACGGCAAGTCAAGATGTGGCGATGACGGCTTGGCGCCGGCGCCGCGGATTGCCGTTAAGACAGGCTAATAGGGGCGCTAATAGGTGATCTTCGGGGGCAGCTTGCGTGCCTGTTCGATAAGCAGTTCGACCGATTTCTCCGACGGCATCACCCGGACGAGCTTGCGCCGTACATTGGCGTCCTTCATGCTCTGGGCCAGCCGCGACGGGTTGCGGTGCGCGAGTTCTCGCACGGTGGTGACGCCGGCGGCGCGGACCAGGCCGACCTTCGCCTTGCCCATGCCGGGAATCCGCATGTAGTCGGAGATGTTGGCCCATTCGAGCAATTGTTGTTCGCTGATCCCGGTCTTGGCGGCGAGCGCCTTGCGTCCCTTGACGGTGCGGGCGGCTTCAAGCAGCGCGTCGGTCGTGCGGATACCCTGCGATTTCAGTTTGGTGGCGCAATAGGCGGACAGGCCTTCGATCTCGGAGAGGGGGTATGTCATGATACTCGTATGCAGGTAGAAGGGAGCGCGCGTGCAGGGGCGTGGGGAGAAGCGCTTCAGGCAAACTGGCTGAGGCCCGGCGTCCCCGAGATGATCTCGCCCATTTGATCCGCTCCGATTTTGTCGCGGCCAAACCTGAAAAGTTCACGCGCCACGTTCTGAATTTCACTCATGCTCAATCCAAGCGCCATCAGCCGGGTGCCGACAGCCATCAGCCCGCCGCCCATCAACCGCGACAGACCACCGCTGTTGCTGGACGCGGCGATTGCCGCTTCGGCGCCGGGGATTTGGTCGATCAGAGCCTGGACTTTGTCGGAAGGGCCCTCGTTACGGAGGAAACCCAGAACGATGCCGACGGTTTTTTCAGCGACAGCACCATCGATGCCGGCCTTCGCAGCCAGCTGTCCAACCAATTCGTCCATATTGCCCCGCCTCAACCGGTTTTTGCCGGGTCGTTCTTGAAGATTTATCTTGAGCGCCTGTGTCACGAAATACAAGCGATCCGCGCATTTCAGTTCGTTTTCTTTTGCGATCGCGTTGTGACTGTTGCACCTCTGCAAGAGTGAGCGGCGGATTCACACCATCTTCTCGCAATGCGCAATGCCTTTCGTCACTTGGCTGGGAAAAAAGTATGAGGAACCAGTTGGGGCGACAATACGCATCAGTATCCGGCAATGGTTTCAATCGACCTGCAACATGCAATATGATGGCATCGGTTCGAACGATGGATGCCGGATTTCGATATTCGAACTGATCCAATCTGCGCGAAGAGGCGATGCGATGACGACCTCCGACAACAAGTTGGCCGACACGGACGAGAAAATTTTTATCGGCAAGGGCGAGGAGACGGCCTGGCTGACGCTGGCGCTGGCCAATCGGCATGGCCTTGTCACCGGTGCGACCGGAACCGGCAAGACCGTCTCGCTTCAAGTCATGGCAGAAGGATTTGCGCGCGCCGGCGTTCCGGTTTTCGCAGCCGATATCAAGGGCGATCTCTCCGGCATCTCCGAAGTCGGCGAGGCCAAGGATTTCATCGTCAAGCGCGCCAAGGAGATGGGGCTGACCTTCCAGCCGGATCAGTTCTCGACCGTGTTCTGGGACGTGTTCGGCGAGCAGGGCCATCCGGTGCGCGCCACTATCACCGAGATGGGACCGCTGTTGCTGTCGCGGATGCTCGACCTGAACGATGTGCAGGAGGGCGTGCTCAATGTTGCCTTCCGCGTTGCCGACGAGAATGGCCTCGCGCTGATCGACATGAAGGATCTGCGCGCCCTGCTGGATGCGATCGCGCCCGACAGCAGCAAGAAGGGGGCGGACGAGGGCGAAGATCCGCTGGCCTCGATCCGCAAGGCCGCGCAGAGCTACGGCAACGTGTCCAAGGCGACGGTCGGAACCATTCAGCGTCAGCTGCTGGTGCTCGAGAACCAGGGCGGCACGAAGTTCTTCGGCGAACCGGCGCTGACGCTGAAGGATTTCATGCGTACCGACCGCGACGGTCGCGGCATGGTTAATATTCTCGTCGCCGACAAGCTGATGCAGAGCCCGCGGCTTTACGCCACGTTCCTGCTCTGGATGCTGTCGGAACTGTTCGAGGAATTGCCGGAGGCCGGCGACCTGCCGAAGCCGAAGCTGGTGTTCTTCTTCGACGAAGCGCATCTGTTGTTCAACGATGCGCCGAAGGCGCTGATGGACAAGATCGAGCAGGTGGTGCGCCTGATCCGCTCCAAGGGCGTCGGCGTCTATTTTGTCACGCAGAATCCGATCGACGTGCCGGACAAGGTGTTGGCGCAGCTTGGCAACCGCGTGCAGCACGCGTTGCGCGCCTTCACGCCGCGTGATCAGAAGGCGGTCGCGGCGGCCGCACAGACCTTCCGGCCCAATCCGAAGCTCGATACCGCGCGGGTGATCATGGAGCTCGGCAAGGGCGAGGCGTTGGTGTCGTTCCTCGAGGGCGCCGGCACACCGTCGATGGTCGAGCGGATCCTGGTGCGTCCGCCGTCGGCGCGGATCGGGCCGATCACACCCGAGGAGCGCAAGGCGATCATGGATGCGAGCCCGGTGAAGGGCAAGTACGACACCGCCATCGACGCCGAGTCGGCTTACGAGATCATCCAGAAGCGGCTTGCCGGGGCGGCGGCACCGGCCGATGGTGGTGATGGCGGTAGCGGTGGCGGCGGCATCCTCGGCCAGATCGGCGCGATCGCCGCTACGATCTTCGGGACCAATGTCAAGCGCGGTCGGCTCTCCACCGGGCAGGTGATCGCGCGCAACGTCACGCGCTCGGTGACGGACAAGGTGGTCGGCGGCGTGGTGGCTGACCTCGGCAAATCGGTCGGTGGCTCGGTCGGCGGCTCGATCGGCCGTGCGCTGGTGCGGGGCGCGCTCGGCGGAATTCTGCGCAGGTAGATCGCCGCGGTTCGTCGGGAACGGGCAAGCGGCTTTGCCGCGGGCGGCCGGCCGCGCTACAACCTGCGGCAACGTCCAACGAAACAGGATATCCGCGATGTCCAATGCCAAGCTGCAATCCGTCCTCGACCGCATCGATGCCGATTTCGACAACAGCCTCGAGCGGCTGTTCGTGCTGCTGCGGATCAAATCGATCTCGGCCGATCCGGCATTTGCCGATGACTGCAAGGCGGCTGCCAATCACCTCGCCAAGGACATCGCGACGCTCGGCTTCAAGACCGAGGTGCGGCCGACCGCCGGCCATCCCGCCGTGGTCGGCAAGCTGAACGGCTCGACCGACGGGCGCCCGCACGTGCTGTTCTATGGCCACTACGACGTGCAGCCGGTCGATCCCCTGAGTCTCTGGCATCGTCCGCCGTTCGAGCCTGTCGTGACCGACCATGCCGACGGGCGCAAGATTATCGTCGCGCGCGGGGCCGAGGACGACAAGGGACAGTTGATGACCTTCGTCGAAGCCTGCCGCGCCTGGAAGAATGTCACGGGATCGCTGCCGGTCGACATCACCATCATCATCGAGGGCGAGGAGGAGGTCGGCTCGAAGAATTTCGTGCCGTTCCTGGAGGCGAACAAGGCCGAGTTCAAGGCCGACTTCGCGCTGGTCTGCGACACCGGCATGTGGGACCCCAACACGCCCGCGATCACCACCGCGCTGCGCGGCTTGGTCTATGACGAGGTCAAGATCAAGGCCGCCAATCGCGACCTGCATTCCGGCGTGTTTGGCGGCGGCGCGCAGAATCCGATCCGCGTGCTGACGCGGATCCTCGGCGGCCTGCATGATGACAACGGCCACATCACCATTCCCGGCTTCTATGACGGCGTGAAGGATCTTCCGCCGGATATTCTGGCGCAGTGGAAGCAGCTCAATCTGACGCCGGAGAGCTTCCTCAAGCCGATCGGCCTCTCGGTGCCGGCCGGCGAGAAGGACCGGCTCCTCATCGAGCAGGTCTCCTCGCGTCCGACCTGCGACATCAACGGCATCGTCGGCGGTTACACTGGCGAGGGCTCGAAGACCGTGATCCCGGCCGAGGCGTCGGCGAAGGTCTCGTTCCGCCTGGTCGAAGGTCAGGATCCCGAGACAATCCGCAAGTCGTTCCGCGACTATGTGAGGGCGCGCGTGCCGGCGGACTGCAAGGCCGAGTTCATCGATCATTCCGGCGCGCCGGCGATCGCGCTCGACTGGAACATGAAGCCGCTCGCGGCGGCCAGGCAGGCGCTGACCGACGAGTGGGGCAAGGAGGCGCTGCTGGTCGGCTCCGGCGCCTCGATCCCGATCGTTGCCGACTTCAAGCGCACGCTCGGCCTCGACAGCGTGCTGGTCGGCTTCGGGCTCGACGACGACAACATCCATTCGCCGAACGAGAAGTACGACCTCAAGAGCTACCACAAGGGCATCCGCTCCTGGGCACGGATCCTCGCGGCCTTCGCCGAGGCCAAATAAGCGAGAGGCCCCGAACGTGAAAACGTCGCCCGGAATTGGGCGGCGTTTTGTTTGAGTGTAGGATGGGTAGAGCGCAGCGAAGCCCATCACTTCTTCTTGCGATCAGTATGGTCACTTACCGTCGCAATTTTATTGCTGGAGGCAGTTTCTTCTTCACGGTCAACCTGGAGAACCGTCGCCTGCGATTGCTCACGGAGCACATTGATCAACTGCGCGCGGCTTTTCGCGAAACGCGCCGAAAGGCATCCTTTCTTTCAGGACCGAGGCGATTGTCATTCTTCCCGACCACCTCCACGCAGTCTGGAGCTTGCCGGAAGGCGACGGTGACTTCGCAACCCGCTGGCGACAGATCAAATCGGCCTTCTCGCGGCGTCTACCGATCGGTGAGCCGGTCTCGGGTAGCCGTGCCGCAAAAGGAGAGCGCGGCATTTGGCAGCGGCGGTATTGGGAGCATACGATCCAGAATGAGGACGATTTCTCCCGTCACATCGATTACGTGCATATCAACCCGCTCAAGCACCGCCTTGTGAACCGGGTGAGAGATTGGCCGCATTCATCGTTTCACCGCATGGTCGAGCTCGGAATCTATCCCGAGGATTGGGCTGGCGATGGGACGACGCTGGATGGAGCGTTCGGCGAGCGGTCTTGATGCGGAGGCGTGATGGGTTTCGCTGCGCTCTACCCATCCTACAGAAGCCCACCAGCTTCCCGGACGTGAAAACGCCGCCCGGAATTGGGCGGCGTTTTGATTCAGGCCGTGTAGAGGGTGTTGGCGGTTAGCTTACCCCAGGATTGTGTAATTTCAATCACGGTAGCCGGGATTGACCCGGTCGAGCTTGCGCAGCAGCGGCGGCCAGACCAACTGGGTCGAGCGCAGCTCGGCGCGGTCCGGGTTGGAGAGCAGCTCGGTGTTCTTGTCGATCGCGTGCTGGTCGACCGGATAGGCGGTGCCGCCGAGCGCGCGGGTTGCCACCTGCATCGAGCAGGCGCGCTCCAGATGGTACATCCGCTCGAAGGCGGAGGCGACCGAGCGGCCGACCGTCAGCGTGCCGTGATTGCGCAGCAGCATGTGGTTCTTGCTGCCGAGGTCGCGTTGCAGGCGCGGGCGCTCGTCGTGGTCGAGCGCGATGCCTTCGTAGTCGTGATAGGCGAGATCGTGGGTGACGAGCTGCGCGGTCTGGTTCAGCGGCAGCAGCCCGTCGGGGCCGCTCGACACCGCGGTGCCGTCGACGGTGTGCAGATGAAGCACGCAGCCGGCGTCCTCGCGCACCTCGTGGATTGCCGAGTGGATGGTGAAGCCGGCCGGGTTGATGCTGTAGTCGCTCTGCGAGAGCTGGTTGCCGTCGAGGTCGACCTTGACCAGGCTCGACGCGGTGATCTCGTCGAACATCAGCCCGTAGGGGTTGATCAGGAAGTGATGCTCGGGTCCCGGCACGCGGGCGGAAATGTGGGTATCGACCAGATCGTCCCAGCCGTAGAGCGCGACCAGCCGGTAGCAGGCAGCGAGATTGATCCGCTGCTCCCATTCCGCCGCACTCATGTTCGACGGCACTTCCTTCAGACGCGCTTCCGCGGGCGACATGGCCGATTGCTCCGTTGATCGTTGTTGCTTGGAACCAAGCCTAGCCCTGCGGCCCGGTCGCAGCAAGGCAGCGTAACGGCGTGACAGTCATGCCGGCATGCGGCCCACGATCCGAAAGCTGATGGTCGGTGGGCAACCGCGCGGTGGATGTTCCGGCGCTACGGCGCGGGAATCGAGAGCAGGCTCGAGATGCTGCGGCCGCGGATGTCGTAGACGCGGGCGAACACGACGTCGTCGCGCTTGATCTCGACCATCACGGGCGCGGCCAGGCCCTTGCAGTAGAACTCGCCGAGCGTCATCGCGAAATCGGCCGCGTTGCTGTCCCAGCCGATCGTGAAGTCGGGGCCGAGCGCGACTTGCGCGGGACGCTGTGGTCCGCACACCGCGACCTTCCACTTGCGATGCTGCGGCGGCACTTCCTGCCGCTCCGCCAACTGCTCGCGCAGCCCGTCGGATGCCTGCTTCAGCGCCAGACCCCAATAGTCCAGCATGAAGAAATTGTCGGCGGTCCGCACCGTGCCGGCGATGTGGTTGAAATGCGTATACTGATATGGATGCAGTCGGATCATCTCGCTGAGCGGCAGCAAGAGGCCGAATGCGAACACCGCGAGCGCCGCGGGCTGCCAGACGCGGCGGTTCTCGCCGAGCCAGTCCATGCCGCGGGCAAAGGCGACGCCGGCGAGCACCGTCATCGGCGGGATCACGAAGATGAAGTGGCGGATGCCGTTGTAGAGCGCCGGCCGCTTCACCATCGCGATCACCAGCGGCAGCATCGCCGCCAGCGTCAGCATCAGCATGATCGACTTGCGCTTGGCGGTGACGTCGGTGCGCGACAGCGACATGAAGGTGGCGATGACGGCAGCGGCCAGCAACGCCAGCAGCACTTCGGGGAGTTGCAGCGCGAACAAAGTGGGCAGATAGGACCACGGCATGTCCGGCACCGACACCAGGGCGCCGTCGAACATTTCCTTCCAGGGCTTCTCGAAGAAGTGCGAGAAATAGGTCACCGCTTCCAGCGGATGTCCGGGCTCCATGATCGACCACGGCCAGATCAGGCCCATCACGAGATAGCCGAACGCAAGTCCCGGCAGCAGCACATAGGCGACATGGGCAAAGCGGTGGATCGCCTCGCGCGCTCCCTGCTTGCGGAATTCCTCGATCCAGAGCGGGATGAAGCCGATCACCGCATAGATCAGCGCAAGCCCGCCGAGAACGCGGCAGCCGAGCGACAGGCCGGCGCCGAAGCCGACGAGCAGGATGGTGCGCGGCGAGGGGGCCGGATATTCCTCGATCAGACGGACCAGGCCCATGATCAGGACCATCATCGCCACGGCGAACGGCGCGTCCTTTGGATTCATGAACATGTGGCCGTAGAAGGTCGGGCACAGTGCCAACAGCAGCAGCGCCGCCAGTCCCGCCAGCGGGCCGCCAATACGGCGCGCCAGGCGCCAGGTTATGGCCAGCCCGATGACGCCGACGATCGCACCGAGCAGCCGGCGCGTCTCGAACAATTCGAGCGGAATGACCTTGTGCAGCAGGGCCGCAGCCATGTCGAAGCCGCCGCCGTACATATACAGGTTGGCAAACGACAGCGCGCCGGTGTCCTTGAACCCGGATTCGTACATCCGCAGCAGGAGATCGGCATATTCAGCGTGGGTGTAGTCGTCCCAGCCCAGGCCGTAATCGCGGAAGGTGAGGCCGGCGACGATGGCGACCACGCCGAGGACGAGGAAGGCGAGATCGTCGCAGGTCTTCTCCACCGAGCGCCGCGCAGGCGCCTCGAGGGCAGACGTCGTAATCGATGACATGGCTAGTGATACCGGCGTGCCTGTGGCCCAGATTGGCGCTTTAGGGCCTCATTCCCCGGCATCCATAGCGCAGTTCCATTTCTGAGTAATTGGGAATTGTGGCGTAATTTCCCAGATGCGTTGCAATAAATTGGCAGCAATTCGTCGTCAGTAAATCTACGGGAGCCAGGTTTCCACGCGTGTTGCGAGTGCGACGAAACGGCCCCACGCCCGGTTAATCGGGATTTTAGGGAACTCCGCTTACAATTGGCGGTTGGCGGTGTGGGCAATATGACGGTATCGTGGCAACGGTGGCTCGCGCGCCGATTTTCGGTTGGGTCTCCCGGGGGTTAGTTCGATGATGGTTGGTCTGATGGTCGTCGGCGTGGGCCTGGTCTTGGCGGGCCTTGCCGCGCTCGGCCTTGGAATCCCCAATAAGGAATTCAGCGTCGGCGGCACGTTGATCATGGCGGGCGTGACCGGGATATGCACCGGCGCGATCGTGCTGGCGCTCGCTGCGATCCTGCGGGAACTGCAGGTCATCGCCGGGCGGCTCGAGTCCGTCGGCACGGGCGCCCGGTTCGACGTCCCGTCGCCGTCCGCAACTTCGCCGCGCGGCGTGCCTGACGATGTGGCGGCGTTTCCGCCGCCTCGCGAGCCGAAGCTCGCCGTGCCGCCTCCGCCGGTCCCGCCATCGGCACCCGCAGCGGCGCCGCCCTGGCACGATGAAATCGCCCAGCGTGGCGTATCTGGCGAGGCGCCGCCCACCGTGCCGGGCGTCGCGCCGCCGGATGCCGCGGCGCCAGCCAAGCGGCGCAACCTGCTGTTTTCCTCGTCGCGGAAGGAGCGTGAGCGCAGCCAGACGCGCGCCGCCGAGCCTCTGACGCCGGACCTGTTGTCGCCCGAGTTGCGCCCGAACCCGTCCGCGGCGGCGGAGCCGGCACCGCCGGCGTTCGACGAGGCCTGGCCGAAGGCCGAGCGGCCGAAATCTGTCGATGTCGCCCCGCGGCGCGGAGTTCCGCGGACGCCGTCGACCTTCAGTGAGGGGCAGTCGGCCGCGGCGCCGTCGTCGTCAGGCCATCCGCCGCCGCCGCAGGAGCAGCCGCCGGTGACCGTGCTCAAATCGGGCGTCGTCGACGGCATGGCCTATTCGCTCTATTCGGACGGATCGATCGAGGCGCAGATGCCCGAGGGCATGATGCGCTTCGCCTCGATCGACGAGCTCAGGTCGCATCTGGAGCAGCGGCCGTAGATCCACGCCAATACTTGCGTGCGGCCGGTGTGGGGCCACAAACGCCGGCGTTCTTGTCAGGTTTGCTGTAATCCGATCATATTCGCGAAGTAGTACGCGATTCTGCTAATGTATTGCGACGCCCGGATACTGTCCGAGCGGTCCGCAACGGCGCGCCGTCGAGCGCGCGGGGAAGGTTGTGTGATGTCCGATCCGTCAGGCAAAACGCCGGTCGAGCTGACCGCAAACATCGTTTCGGCCTATCTCAGCAACAATCCGACGCCGGCCTCGGATATTCCGGGCCTGATCAGTCAGGTCCACGCCGCGCTGCTACGTGTGTCGAGCGGGCGCGCCGACATGCCGAGTGAGCCGGCCAAGCCCGCGGTGTCGATGAAGAAGTCGATCACGCCCGAATATCTGGTGTGTCTCGAGGACGGCAAGCGCTTCAAGTCGCTCAAGCGACATTTGCGCACCCAGTACAACATGACGCCGGAGCAATACCGCGACAAATGGGGACTGCCGGCCGACTATCCGATGGTGGCGCCGAACTACGCGGTGGCGCGCTCGCAGCTCGCCAAGAAGATGGGCCTCGGCCAGCAGGCACGGAAGCGGAAGTAGAGAGCGTTTTCCAGCGAAGTGGACACCGGTTCGCGTGAAGAAAACGCGTCAAGCAAGAAAGCTCTACGCGGCCGACGCCAGCGCCTCGCGCGCATCATTGTGGATGCGATCGACCATCGAGCGCAGTCCGTTGGAGCGCTGCGGCGTGAGATGGTCGCGGAAGCCGAATTCGTCGAACAGCGCGAGCGCATCGGTGGCGAGGATTTCCTTCGGCGTGTGCCCGGAGAACAGCGTCAGCACGATCGCAACCAGGCCGCGCACGATGTGGGCGTCGCTGTCGCCGAGATAGATCAGGCGCGGTTCGCCATTGCCGTCGCGCTCGACCCGCTTCGTCAGCCAGACCTGGCTGACGCAGCCCTGCACCTTGTTCTCGGCCGAATGTTCCGCCTCCGACAACGGCTCGAGCGTGCGGCCGAGTTCGATGACGTAGCGATAGCGGTCGTCCCACTCGTCGAGCAGCGCAAAATTGTCCCTGATTTCGTCGATCGTCGTCATCGTGGCCCGCGTCCTGTCCTTGACGGCTTATATAGGAAGGTGGGCCGCGAAAGCGACGAAAATGGAACCGGTTCCCTGTCGTTTTGAAGCGTTTTCTTGGCGCGAACCAGTGCCCACTTCAGGTGAAAGCGCCCTGGCTGGCGCTCACGGCGTCGGCGGCGGGCGGAATTCGATCGACTGATCGTCCGCCGTCAGCGTGTCGCGGGACGCGACAGCCGACGTATCGACCCCGCCGATCGAGCTGGTGTGATCGGGCTTCTTGTCGGTGATCATCTGGTACAGCTTGCGCGCGCCGTCGGTCGCGCGCTGGCCGATCGCGGTCGCAGCCTGGCCGCCGACTTCGCAGGCCGAGGGCTGACGCTTGCAGAACTGACCCATGTCGTTGATCGTCGCGGTCGCGGCCGATACCGCGTCCGATGCGCTGACCTGCGGCGTGTTGTCCGCTTCAGGTGTCTTGTCTCTGGGCAGCAGCACGAGCACAAGCCCGAGCCAGAATGCCAAACGCAACAGGAAGAACATGGCGCGATCCCGGTCGTCTATCTGGTCTTTTGCTTCTTGAGCGGTCGATGCCGCCGTTGCCCTCGGCTTAGCATCGGTCGATAAACCGGACGTATCCGCATTGAAGTAAATCCGCCGAAAAATCGCGGAAAATCCGCCTGAATTGATTCGCCGTAAATTTTCGATTGATGGCGGCTGACGGCTCTCACATGCGCTTGATGCACCGCGTCCACCATTTCGAAACCATAGATCGCCGCATCCGGAA
Organism: Bradyrhizobium sp. UBA2491; assembly: GCF_002341725.1. Classification (NCBI taxonomy): domain Bacteria; kingdom Pseudomonadati; phylum Pseudomonadota; class Alphaproteobacteria; order Hyphomicrobiales; family Nitrobacteraceae; genus Bradyrhizobium; species Bradyrhizobium sp. UBA2491. The sequence continues at coordinate 33,730 of NZ_DDOP01000103.1, read as the reverse complement.
ACCAGCCGTTCACCATCCCGGACAAATGCCCGGTGAATAGCCGCGTCGATACCTCGGCAATGCACGGTGTTTGGCAGCAGGCCGGCCCGCCTTAGCGTTCGCTTAAGTTCGCTCTGACACGTTGACCTGCAATCACGAAGGAGGCGTTCCGGCGCGTCTGTCCGACGATCGAGCCGAAGCGCGAGTGCTGTGAATAGTTTGAGTTTGTTCCGCGATTGCCTGGATGCGCTGCTGCATCCGTCGGCGCAATATGATGCGCTGACGCGTGCGCGGCATCGTGCCTTCATGGCGCCGCGGCTGCTCGGTAGCCTGGCGGCGCTGGCATCCTTCCCGGCCTTCCTGGCGATGCGCGGCGCGCCGTCGGCGATCGAGGTCGCGGCATTCGCCTGGCTGATCGCACCGATCCTGTTGTCCTGGTTCCTGTCGCGCACCGGCCGCTACGAAGGCGCGCATGTGCTGTCGTCGCTGGCGCTCGCCGGTCTCGTGATGATGATCGCGGCAACCACCGGCGGCATCACGTCGTTCGCCGCGGTCTGGCTCGTCGTGATTCCGATCGAGGCGGCGCTGTCGGCCTCGCGGCGCGTGGTCGCCTTCGCGTTCGCGCTGGCGATGACCTGCGCGGCGCTGCTGAGCGTGCTCGGCCACTACCATGTGCTGCCGCTGGTCGATCCCGCGGTTGCGTCAAACACCACGCTGGTCGGTTTCGGCCTGGTGTCGGCGGTGTTCTACGCGGCCGGGCTCGCCTTCGGCGCGGAGTCGCTGGCGCGCACCAGCGTCGCGCTGCTCTATGTCGAGGAAGAGCGTTACCGCCTGCTCGCGCATAACATGAGCGACGTGCTGTCGCGGCACCGCCGCAACGGCGCCGTGCGCTTCATTTCACCCGCCGCCGAGATCATGCTCGGCGTGCCGGCCTCGCGGCTGCTGGGCCACGGCCTGTTCGACCGCGTTCATGTCGCCGATCGCCCGGCCTATCTCACCGCGCTGTCGGACGCGGCTCGCGGCGAGCCCCGCAGCGTCGAGTTCCGCGTGCGCCGGGATGCTGCGCGGGGCGAGAGCGCGGCCGAATTCATCTGGGCCGAGATGCGCTGCCGCGCGCTCGATCAGGCCTCGGCCGATGCCGAGGTGGTTGCCGTGATCCGCGACGTCACCGATCGCAAGGTGCAGGAGCAGGCGCTCGAACAGGCCCGCAACGCGGCCGAGCAGGCCGACGCGTCGAAGACCCGCTTCCTCGCCACCATGAGCCACGAGCTGCGCACGCCGCTCAATGCCATCATCGGCTTCTCCGAGATGATCGCGCAGGAGGACGTGCTCGGGCTCGACGTCGCCCGCCGCAAGGAGTACGCGCAGCTCATCAACGATTCCGGCCAGCACCTGCTGTCGGTGGTCAACGGCATCCTCGACATGTCGAAGATGGAGTCCGGCAATTTCGAGATTTCGCCGGAGCCGTTCGCGCCGCGGCCGGCGCTGCTGAATTGCTGCAACCTGGTGGCGCTGAAGGCGCGCGAGGTCGGCGTCGACCTCGTCACCCGCGTGCCCGACGACCTCCCGATCGTGAACGGCGATCCGCGCGCGTTCAAGCAGATCGTGCTCAATCTGGTCTCCAACGCCATCAAGTTCACCGAGCGCGGCGGCAAGGTGACGGTGTCGGCCAGTGCCGAGGGATCGCGGCTGGTGCTGCGCGTCTCGGACACGGGCGTCGGCATCGCCGCCGACGACCTGAAGCGGATCGGCGATCCGTTCTTCCAGGCCGGCAAGACCTATCAGCGCCGCCACGAAGGCACCGGCCTCGGCCTGTCC
>NZ_DDOP01000103.1:31290-31740 GCF_002341725.1 Bradyrhizobium sp. UBA2491 | reverse complement strand
GCACCGGCCTCGGCCTGTCCATCGTCAAGGGGCTGGTTGGCCTGCACCACGGCGAGATGAATGTGGAGAGCAAGGTGGACGAGGGCACCATCGTGTCGGTCGCGCTGCCGCTGGCGTTCACGCCGCCAGCAGCGATCGAGCCGACCAGCAATGTCTCGACGCTGAAGCCCGCGCTGCGCTCCGGACTACAAGAGCAAACCCATCAGGTGAAGAAGAGTGCCTAGACAGACTTTGGATGACGATGAAACGCCGCGCCGTCGCCGCGGCGCCAAGGCAGCGGCCATCGCGGTCGAGGAGGAACGTGGCCTCGTCCTGCGCCTGCTGCTGCACAGTCCGAAGGATCTCGTCGCGGGCGTGCTGGCGGCCTCGGCCATCATCGCGATCCTGATCAATGCGCTGTTCCTACAGGCGGGGCGGCATCCGTCGCCGATGTTCGGCGGTTCGGTGTCC
>NZ_DDOP01000103.1:7500-31073 GCF_002341725.1 Bradyrhizobium sp. UBA2491 | reverse complement strand
GCGGTTCGGTGGTGACGCTGCCGCCGCCGGCCCCGGTTGCCGCGGCCGCCAATCCGCTACCGCGTCCGCGCCCGGCGGAGGCCGCCGCGCGGTCAGCCGAGACGGCCGTGCTGGATACGCCGAAGCCGGTCGATGTGAAGCCGGTCGAGACGAGGCCGGTCGAGACCAGAGCGGTTGAGCCCAAACCGGTTGAAGCAAAGCCGGTCGAAGCGAAGCCGGTCGATCCCATGGCCAACCTGGTCTTGAAGTCGACCGCCGCGCCGCCGGCGGCCGCACCGTCGAACGCACTTCGTCCGCCGGCGCCGATCCCGACCGCGCATCTCAGCCCGGCCGGGCGGCGGATCGCCGCGGTCCAGCGGACGCTGACCGAGTATGGCTACGGCCAGCTCAAGCCGACCGGTACGATCGGGGCTGATACCCAGACCGCGATCGCCAAGTTCGAGCGCGCCCGCAAGCTGCCGGTGACCGGGCAAATGTCCGATCGCCTGGTGCACGAACTCACCACCATGATCGGCCGGCCGATCGAATAGACCGGCGCCTCACGCCGCGTCGCCGAGCAGCACCTCTCTGACCTCGTCGGAGAACAGCTTCTTCCGCCCTGCGACCAGAAGCCATTCCGGATCGTCGCGATCCGGAATTCCATGCGGCATGCCGTGATCGAGCAGCGCCTGCGCGCAGCCCGCCCAGTCGCCGCCCTCGACCGGTTCGTTGCAGGATGCCCACGACAATGAACCGGAGGCGTTATCGCCGAAGCCGTGCTGCTCGGTCCATTGCGCGCCATGCTCGAGCAGGAAGCGTGTCAGTCCGGCATTGCCGCGGAAAACCGCGTGATTGAGCGCGGAGGCGTCCCAGTCGCCGGCGCGCACCGCGATGGGCCAGCCGAGTTCGACCATCAGCCGCACCGCGTCGTCGGCTCCTGCCGCCGCGAGTTCGGGCAGCAGGCGCAATTGCTGCGGCGACAGTGTGGCCGGAAGGTCGGGTCGGGCGGCCCGGATCTGCCGTGCTTCCCTTTCATTGCCGCTCGTACAGGCGGCGACAAACAGCTCGTCGTCGGTGAGCGGTTCGGCGCCAGCGCGTTCGCGCAGCAACTCGGCGACCTCGCTCAGGCCGAACTGTAGCGCGTAGCGGTACGCGCTGACACCATTGGGAGTCGCCGCGTGCGGGTCGGCGCCGGCGTCAAGCAGCATCGCGATACATCGGCGGGATCGTCGCCGCCGAATGGCCCACATCAGCGGTGAGCCGGAATCGCTCGTGGGGGCGTTGCGGGCAGGCTCGTTCGGATTGCCGCCGTGTTGCAGCAGGAGCGCGAGCGCAGCCACGTTCTCGGTGTCGAGCACCTTGTACATCGCATAGGCCTCGGGAATCCGCGCGCCGTGTTCGAGCAGAATGCCCGTCGTCACGAAGGCGTCCAGCGAGTGATACAGCGACTCTCCGTCGTTCGGATCGGCGCCGGCCTCGAGCAACAGTCTGGTCAGTTCGAGATCGTGGTTCTGGCCGGCGGCGCCATAGAGCGCCGACAGCGGATTGCTGTCGTCGGGTGCCGCGAGCGTGCCGGGCGGCCAGCGGCTGCCGATCCTCTGGTTGGGATCGGCACCAGCCTGCAGCAGCTGGCGGGCGCAGCGAAGCAGCCGCGGCTGGAACCCGGGAAGCTGCAGCAGGCTGGAATGCGCGACCGCGACCAGCGGCGGCAATCGCAGCGGTCCGCCGGCGCGATTGACCCAGGCAGGATCGTTGGCCGCCGCCTGTTGAACCGCTGCTTCGTCGCCCACGGCGCAGGCGAGGTAGGGATCGCCGGCGACGAGGCCGGGATCCTCGGCGAGCATGCGTGCGGCCACGCGCGGGTGGGCGCGATTCGAGCCGCCGTCGATATCGCTGGCGTAGACGAGCTGCAGCCAGCGCCGCACGCGATCGGCCTTGCTCTTGCCCGGCGGCAATTGCGCCTCGACATAGCGCCGCAGGTCGGGCCAGGAGGCAAAGCCAAGATCGCGCGCGATGCAGGACTGCGCGTCGTGGAGCCGGAGATTGAGCGCGATGATGTCAGCGTCGCTGCGCCCGGACGCCGACGGCAGCGATCGACGGAATCGGGAAAGTGCCTCCGGGGCTTGCCGCCGGTAAAGACGGATCAGCTCCTTGGCCTGCTTCTTCAGATGTTCGAGATTCAATCGCGCGCGCGATCGGTCCATGAAAACCTCCGTGCATCAATGGCCGATGGTCCACAAAACCGGCTGCACAAAGGCTTGATTTGCCGCATCAATGTTGCAAGTGGGTTCGACCCTTCCCGTGGACCCGGGCGCGGCTTGCACCGCGACGTGAAGGATATGGGCGGTTGCGGTGACGGTCAACCCGCCAGCGTCGGCCGCATCTGTGACAATTGGACGGGCCGCCGTCGCTGGCCTATAGGTCGCGCATGCGATTGAAAACCAGCATTTGGGTCGCGGCCTATCTGCGCCGCTGCCAGACCGAGGGTGTGTTCGGCGCGATCCGCAAGAAGGGCGCCGAGGAGGCCGGGGCGGTATTCGTCAAGGTCGCGCTGATGGATGGCAATGCGATGCTGTATACGCCGGCGCCGCAGACGGTCTACGACGACAGCCGTCCGGCCGAGCGGCTGTTCGTGCCGACTGCGCCGCAGCCGGTGCCCGAGCCTTCGGTCGAAGAGCGCTTGACCAAGGAATTGCGCTTCGATCCCGACGCCTGGATCGTCGAGACCGAGGATCGCGCCGGACGGCACTTTCTCGATCTGGCGAAGAGCTAACTTCCAGACTTCTGATTGCGGATCGCCGGCGCGCTGCCGGGCTGCGCGGCCGGTCGCGCCTGCGTCGGTGCGGCTCGCACGCGATGGCGCTCGTCATCATAGAGCGACGAGCGATATTTGGCGCGGGCCACCGCCATGGTCGAGCCGCGCCATGCCGCCAACATCACCAGCGCGGAGCGCTCGCTGAGCCGATCGTACAGCCGCGACAACCGGTAGACATAGTTGACCGACGAGCCGGCTTCCGGATTGAGGAACATCAGGATGCGCTGGAACGCGGCGCTCGACATTTCAAGCGCCCGCATCGCGCAGGCGAGCGGCTCCCCGCCGGGATCGTTGACCACCTCGGCGGCGATCCGCGACGGCAGGATCAACGCCTCGCCGAGCTCGAGCGTGAAATTGTCGATGTCCTCGGCGAACGCCGCCATCTCCAGGATATGGATCGCGCGCGCGGCGCGTGCGGCCGGAATCCTTGCCGCGGCCTTCAGCCGCGTCTCCTGCAGATTATGCAGGATCTGCGCGCGCTCCTTGGCGTTGGCGGCAAAGAACATGTCGGAGATTTCGGCGGCATCGGTCGGCCGCATCGCAAGGCTCGCCGCCATCCGCAACTCGGCTTCGGTCGGGATCCTGGCGGGCTGCGTCGACGGCGCCGCCGCGGGAATTGCAGCAGCCGTCGGCACAGGCTGGTCGGGATCAGCGCGTCGCAGGCCGAGCTTGTCCATGATCGCAGCGGGCGTCGCCGGATAGATCGCCAGCCGCGCGCGGACGGCAGCACGGGTCGCGTCATCGACCTCGTCGATCAGGCGCGACGTCAACTCGACGAACTGACGCTCTTCATCTTTGGAGTGCGCGCTCGCCTGCACATAGAGGTCGGTCAGGACACGCAGCAAAGTGGGGCGGATGTCGACGCCCTCACGGCGCGAGAGCGTCATCAGCCCATCGAAACCAGGAAATAGCGGAGCTGCGCTCATCTCGGGCGTACGCGACTTGCCAGTAAGATTCGGTTTGAAAAACCCTGTGGCAACGAGCCTACGCAGGCTGCTTTAAGAGGTGGTTAAGGAAAACAAGCCGTGAAGGCCTATGCTCGAATTTGCGTGTCCCATAGGGCACAGCGCCAGATCCGTAACCGTCCGTATCGGCCGGTTAAGATGCCGTTAACCATACGCGTTCTTAACTCGGCGGGCGCGGGGCAAATCATGTCCGTGCGGGGCCAGAGAGAACGGAACATGGGCACCATCGTTGAGTTTCCGGCGGATGCGGCTGCGCGGCGGCCAAGCATGGCCGGTGCTGCCGGCGAAGGCATGGGGACCGTGCTGATCCTTCCCGTCGTGCGGATCGAACGAACGACCGAGGAGACCGGCGGTGGTCGCGGACCGGAGCAGGGGACTGCGCAGGGCCGCCGTCGCCGTCGCCGCTCCTGATCACGGATATCGTGCGATGCCGGAGCTTGCGCAACGGACCGCTGGTCGGCGGTCTCTTCCGGCGCTGATCCTGCTGCTGGCGGGCTCGGCGCTCGCAGGCTGTAGCGGCGGCGATTTCGGCCGCACCCGCGCCGATTTCCGCAACGACGACATGCATCGCTGGATGGGCGCGGAGGCGACCGGCAGCGTCGGCAAGAAGGCCTCGCAGTTCCAGCTCACCGAACAAGAACGTCAGCTGCGCGATCTCGCCTATCAGTTCATCGAGCCGCCGCTGTCGCGGCCGGCGTGGAAGAGCGTGTTCGGCGACTACCAGCCGCTGCCCGCGCCCTGGCGGCAGAAGGTGGTGTTCGATCGCACCGCCTATGGCCGCAATCTGATCGACGAGCCGCATCGTTCCTTCGCCTCGCGCTATTCGCTGCTGATCGACCAGGTGCGCGACGACATCACCCGGTTCGAGCCGTTCTTCGCCACCGCGATCCAGGTGATCGAGCTCGACCGCAAGCGCAATGCCAGCCTCAACGTGATCTCCGACCTGTCGCCGCGCGAGAAGGCCGATGCGGTGGCGCGGATGGAAGAGAACACGCTGATCGTGCAGTGGGTCCAGCAAAGCCTGGAGCGGCGGATCTCGTCCTATCGCTGGGCGCTGGAGCGGCTGGTGATCCAGGCGCCCGACGGCATGGCCGCCGACGCCGACCGCCAGATCAACGAGCTCGCCCGGCTCACCGCCAATGCGCCGCTGGTCTCCGCGCCGGTCGCGGGCCAGGCCGTGGTCTCGAAGGGCTAGGCGCGCTTCATTCTCCTTGTGGCCGACGTGACGCGGCGACTGCCCGGTTGTCGGGGCAGGCTCGCAATGAACTGCTTCAGCGCATCGGAGGGCGGCTGCGCCGATGGGTAGGCGAGGCCGACCTGGCGCGTGACATCGACATCGATCGCACGCATCGCGACGTCGGGATTGCCGCGCGCCACGCCTTCGGGGACGATCGCGACGCCGACCCCGGCCGCAACCAGTGCCATCGCCCATTCCTCGGATTCCGCGATCGCCACCGGCCTGCGCCGCGGCGAGCTGCGCTTGAAGAACTCCTGCTGTTCGCAATGGCAGCGGTCGATCATCGGAACATCAGCGAAGTCGGCGGTACGAAGTCGATCCTTCAGGGTAAGGGGATGCGACGGCGGCAGTGCCGCGACGTAGCGCTCGCTCCATAGCGGGATGAAGTGCTCGACCGCGTTGATCATGGTCTTCGCGACGATCCGCGCGTCGGCCGTCTCGTTGGCGCCGACCAGCCGAAGCGCGAGATCGGCATTGCCGGTCAGCGGCTTCAGCAGGGCGATGGTCCGGGCCTGATCGAGCGTCCGCAACAGGCCGAGCGTCAATGCCTGCGTCGTCGCCGGCTTGCGGAACAGGTTTCGTGCCGCGTCCGCCTCGTCGATGATCTTACGGGCGATGCCGTGGAATTGCGCGGCTGACTCCGTCGGCGCCATCCCCTTCTTGTGCCGGATGAACAGCGTGGTGCCGAGCTCAGCCTCGAGGTTGGTGATCGCCGCCGAGATCGACGGCTGCGAGATGAAGCAGCGCTTCGCCGCGGCCGTCAGGTTGCGCTCGCGGTAAACCGCGGCGAAGTAGCGGAGTTCGCGGATATCCATAGGCATATCCTATCGTAGAGATAGACAGACAATATTTTACCTATGGAGCGGCGAGTGGCAAGCCTGCACTGGTTTTAGCGGAGGACTGGTCATGCGCATCCACCATCTCAACACCGGCACCATGTGCCCGATCGGCAAGCGGCTCGTGAACGGCAGCGGCAGCATCTTCCAGCGCGGGCGGATGGTCTGCCACTGCCTGTTGGTCGAGAGCGATGACGGCCTCGTGCTGATCGACACCGGGATCGGGCTTGGCGACATCGCGGACCCGCCGCGGCTCGGCCGCAAATGGGTGCGGCGGACCACACCGCGGCTCGATCCGGCCGAGACCGCCGTCCGGCAGGTCAAGGCGCTCGGCTTCGCGCCCGACGACGTGCGCCATCTGCTGCTGACCCATCTCGATCGCGACCATGCCGGCGGCGTGCCGGACTTTCCGAAGGCCAAAGTGCATGTCCATCGCAGGGAATACGACATGGCGGTGACGCATCGGGTCGCGCCGCCCGTGGGGCGTTACGTCACGGCGCAGTGGCAGCACGGGCCGGACTGGACGTTCTACGGCGACGACGGCGAGGACTGGTTCGGTTTCAAGGGCGTGCGTGCGCTCGGCGATCGCGAGCCGGACATTCTGATGGTCCCGCTGCCCGGCCACACGCTGGGCCATTGCGGCATTGCGGTGCGCGACAGGGACGGATGGCTGCTGCACGCCGGTGATGCCTATTTCCACCACGCGCAGCTCGATGCAACGCCGCGGATCCCGCTGGTGCTCGGCCTGTTCCAGCGCCGCGCCGACATGGATCGCGCGACGCGGATCCAGAACCAGGAGCGGCTGCGGCAATTGAAGGCGGCGCATGGCGCCGAGGTCACGATCGTCAACAGCCACGATCCCGTCGACTACGAGACCTGCCGCTGCGGCCGGCACGCGCTCGCAGCGAGTTAGCTAGCGCTTCCGTGCCGCGGGCGGCGGGGCTGGCGCAGGCAGGGGAGGTGGTGTCGCGTCCGGCTTGGCGGCGACGGGCTCGGCCTGCACCTTGCACGACGACGCCGCGAGCGAGGCCTGCGCCTGCGGCATCAGGCCGGGCTCCGGCGCCAGCGCCTTTAGGAGGATCAGGCCGGTCTCGGTCGGCGAGTCGATGATCAGCCGGTCGGCGGCGGTGACGTCCTCGTCCTCCGGCAGCTCGTTGTGCTGGGCTTCCGTCATCAGGTCGAGTTCGATCACCTTCTTGCCGGCGGAGCGGTCGTTGATCGCGTAATAGGCGACCTCGTTGCGGGTGTAGAACGACACCGACGTATAGGCCTGGCTGACCGGCACGGTGAGCTTGAGCGGCCCGGTGGAGAGATCGTAGCGGCAGATCGCCACCGCGAAGGCCGGATCCATCAGCGGCATCGGAGCATGGCTCGGGTCGGCCAGCGGCAACTGCGTCACCTCGTTCAGCTTGGTCACCGGCGTCAGCCGCGAATAGGCGTCCTGCGAGGCGATGCGCGGCAGCGCCAGCACGCTGACGAGGTGCACCACGCCGCCGAGCAGCACGCCTGCGAGGATGGTGAACAGCACGCGGATCATGGGCAGCCTGTCGTCGTGATCGCGGGCATCGGCGCGTCGCGCTGGGTGCGGGTCGCGACCCCGACCGGCGTGTCGTAGAGCCGCAGCATCAGCGCGTAGCGCTCGATGCCGCCGGTCGGCAGCCAGTTGCCGGCGCGCGAGCGCGAAGCGATGTGGATCTCGAAGGTGCCGTCGGAGGCGCGCATGATCTCCTGGCTGGTGAAGCCGTAGCGTTGCAGCGAATTCGCCACCAGGTGGCCCTTGCGATCGAACAGCGTCAGCGTCCAGAACCGCGCCGCCGGCGTCACGCCGCTGACCACGATGTCGCAGCGGCCGTCGAGTGGCTTGTTCTTGTCGTCAGTGGTCGCCGAGAACGCGATGCCGTCGCCGGTGCCGATCGGCAGCTCGCCGCTGCGCGCGATGGTGGCGCGCGAATAGGGATCGACGTCGGAGGTGCCGTTCTTCGGCCGCGCCGTCCAGGCGCCGATCTTCAGCGTGCCGAGATCGGTGCCGCGCGTCGCCGTCGCGTAAGTCAGGCCGAGGCCGACGGCGGTGGCGATGATGAGGGCCAGCAGGGTTGAGAGGAGGAGCCGCACGTCAGTTCTTGCGTGGCGCAGCCGTTGTCGCGCCGTCCGGCCCGGCCGCGGCAACGTAGTTTTCGGGGAACGCCAGCGCGCTCGAGGATTCCGGCTTGCCGGCTTTCGACGGTTCGTTCAGCGTGGCCTTGCCGGTGGACTTGTCGTTGCTCCGCGCGGCGTCGTCGAGCAGCTTCTCGACCCGCACCAGGATGTCGGCACCGCGCTTGGTCAGCACCGGCGGCGGGCCCGGCTTGGTCTCCAGGACGCGTGGCCCCGCGTTGGCCTGGGCATTGGCCTGCGCCGGCTGTGGCGGCAGCTTCTGGCCCATGCCGACCCCGTTGAGCTCGCGCACTTCCACGCCCTGATGCGCGGCCACCATGATGTCGTGCCAGGTCTGCGCCGGCAGCGAGCCGCCGGTCATGCGGTTGGTCGGCGAATAGTCGTCATTGCCGTACCACACCGCGCAGGTGAAGTTGCCGGTGTAGCCGACGAACCAGGCGTCGCGATAGGCGTTGGTGGTGCCGGTCTTGCCCGCGGTCGGAATGCCGTCGAGCGCGGCGCGGCGCGCGGTGCCTTCGCTGACCACGTGGCTCATCATGCCGGCCATGTCGGCGGCGATGTTAGGCGGAATCGCCTGTCGCGGCTTCGGGCCGTCGCGGTCCCAGCGCCACACCAGATCGCCGGCACCGGTGCGCACCTCGAGCACCGAATGCGGCGTCACCGCCTTGCCGCGGTTCGGGAAGGTTGCATAGGCCACCGCATGCTCCAGCACCGTGACTTCGTCGGAGCCGATCGGCATCGACGGCGTATCGGGTAGCGGCGCCGTGAGGCCGAAGCGCCGCGCGACCTCGATGATCTTGGCGCGGCCCGCTTTCGGTCCTTCCTTGCCGCCGAGCATGATCGAGAGCTTTACCGGCACCACGTTGATCGAGCGGGTGATCGCCTGGGTCAGCGTGACCTGACCCGAATAGGAATGGCCATAGTTCTGCGGGCACCAATTGCCGATGCAGACCGGGCCGTCGACGATCTTGGAGTTCGGCGTGAAGCCGTTCAGCAGCGCCGTGGTGTAGACATAGGGCTTGAACGACGAGCCGGGCTGCCGATAGGCATCGGTGGCGCGGTTGAACTGGCTCGAGCCGTAATCGCGGCCGCCGACCATGGCGCGGATGCCGCCGTCGAGATCGGACACCACGGTTGCCGCCTGCGTCGCGTGATAGTCGCGGCCGAACTGGCGGAGCTGGTTCTCGATCGCTTCCTCGGCCGCGTGCTGCACGTTCATGTCGATCGCGGTGCGGACCACGAAGACGCGCTCGGTGTAGGATTTCGGGAAGGTGTCGACCAGCTTGCGCATCTCGTCGAAGGCGTAGTCGAGATAGTAGTTCGGCGAGTTCTCGTCGCGCCGGTCGACCGCGACCGCCGGGTTGCGGCGGGCGCCGAACACCTGGCCCTCGGTCATGAAGCCGGCGTCGACCAGATTGTCGAGCACGACATTGGCGCGGGCTCGCGCGGCGGGCAGGTTGATGTGCGGGGCGTATTTGGTCGGCGCTTTGAACAGGCCGGCGAGCATCGCGGCTTCCGCGAGGTTCACGTCGCGCACCGACTTGTTGAAGTAGAAATGAGCGGCGCCGTCGACGCCGAACGTGCCGCCACCCATATAGGCGCGGTCGAGATAGAGCTTCAGGATCTCGTTCTTGGTCAGCCGCGTCTCGAGCCAGATCGCGAGGAAGGCTTCCTTCACCTTGCGCTCGATGGTGCGCTCATTGTTCAGGAACAAATTCTTGGCGAGCTGCTGGGTGATCGACGAACCACCCTGGCGAACGCCGCCGGCCTGCGCGTTGGTGACCAGCGCGCGGGCGAGACCCGGAATGTCGATGCCGAAATGGTCATAGAAGCGGCGGTCTTCGGTCGCCAGCGTCGCCTTGATCAGATTGTCCGGGAAATCTTCCAGCGGGATCGAGTCATTATGCTTGATGCCGCGGCTGCCGATCGGGTTGCCGTAGCGGTCGAGGAAGGTGACCGCGAGGTCTGATTTCTTCAGCCAGTCCTCGTCGGCGGTCTCGCGGAAGGCCGGGATCGCCAGCGTCAGCATCAGGATCATCCCGCCGAGCCCGATGGTCGCGGCTTCCGACAGCGGCTCGATGAACACCCAGCGCTTCCAGCGGCCGACATAGAAGCGGTCCATGAAGGTGGAATAGCGCTCGTAGAGCTCGCGCAGGCCCTTGCCCGACGAGAACAGCGTCGAGTCGATACGCGCATCGAGATCCAGGAAGAAGTTCCGGACCTTCTGTTTCCAATGCGACGGCATGATCTGAAGGACCGGACCCTTGATCAGTTCGACAGCGCTGCGGGCGCCCCAACCGGGCGCAGGTCAGCGTCTTGCTTCGATGTTGCGGCAATCCCAAGGCGCTTTTGCGTCGTTGGGGACTCGTTCCTCGTTCTAACCGAGCGGCTGCCATAAACCAATGGCGCGGCTTGTGAATTTAATGAAAGCCCTAACGCTGCCCACCGCCTTTTGCGACCCCGCATTCGCGCCCCCTTGCGCACCCGGCGCCGGCATCCCAAGAAGAGTGGCACCGTCATTTCAGGAATAGCATGACCGCACCGCCCAAGCGCCCGTCGGGCCAGGAAGGATTCTTCTGGAAAACCAAGACGTTGGAACAGATGTCCAGCGCCGAATGGGAGAGCCTGTGTGACGGCTGCGCACGGTGCTGCCTGGAGAAGCTCGAGGACGAGGACACCGGCAAGATCTACTTCACCCATATTTCCTGCAAGCTGCTCGATTCCGGCCTGTGCGCCTGCAAGGACTATCCGAACCGCTCCGAGCAGGTCCCGGATTGCGTCCGCCTGACCCCGGAAAACGTCCGGACCTTGAACTGGCTGCCGCCGAGCTGCGGTTACCGGCTCGTCGCCGAGGGGCGGGACCTTTATTGGTGGCATCCCCTGATCTCGGGAGATCCCAACACGGTCCATGAGGCCGGCGTCTCGGTGCGCGGGCGGGTGGAGGGCACCGAGCTCGACGTCAACGACGCCGATCTCGAGGATCATATCGTGCGCTGGCCGGCCCTGCTGCCGAAGCGGGCACAATTGAAGAAGCGGCCGAAGCTCTCCAAGACGTGAAGATGACGTTGCCGCCGCCGTCGTCGGCCGGCCTGCAATCACGTCATCGCGAGAACATCGCCGTGGGATGCACCCATGCGCTGGGGTGCCTGCCTCAGCAGCGAATTGCTGCATAAATTGCGGCGTAGAGAATGATTCCCTCGCGGGACGCGCCCGCGCAGCAGCATTACGCCCCAAATGAACAAGTATGAACGGCAGAGCCGTTTTCCTGCCGACCAATCGACATTGCCTGACGAGATTGCCGAAGAGCTGTCCCACCTTCCGAGCGAGGTGATCGAACTCAGCGACGCGCCGCCGCTGGCGCCGCCGGCACCGCTCAATCCGGACGAAGTCCGCACCATCGTGATCAGCCTGATGCTGACGATGTTCCTGGCCGCGCTGGACCAGACCATCGTCGCAACCGCGCTGCCGACGATCGGGCGCCAGTTTCACGACGTCACCAATCTTTCCTGGGTGATCACGGCCTATCTGCTGGCGTCGACCGCGGTCGCGCCGGTGTTCGGCACGCTGAGCGACATCTATGGCCGCCGCGTCATGATCATCACCTCGCTCAGCCTGTTCGTGGTCGGCTCGGTGCTGTGCGCGATCGCGCCCAGCATGACCATGCTGATCATTGCCCGCGGCCTGCAAGGGCTCGGTGGCGGCGGCATCATGCCCGTGGTCCAGACCGTGATCTCCGACGTGGTCACCCCGCGCGAGCGTGGCCGCTACCAAGCCTATTTTTCCAGCGTCTGGATGGCCGGCGGCATTCTCGGCCCGGTGGTCGGCGGCGTGTTCGCCGAACATCTGCACTGGTCGATGATCTTCTGGATCAACCTGCCGCTCGCGGCCGCCGCGCTGGCACTGCTGCTGCCGAAGATGAAGAAGATCCCGGTGTTCCACCGCAAGCGCAAGGTCGACTGGCTCGGCGGCATCCTGCTGATGGCCTCGGCTGTCGTGCTGATGCTGGTGCTGACCTGGGGCGGCACCCGTCTGTCCTGGTTGTCGCCGACCATCACCGCGATGATTGGTGCCTCGATCGCGCTCGCCGTCGCCTTCGTCTGGCACGCCCGCCGCGCCGACGAGCCGTTCCTGCCGCTGTCGCTGCTCGGCGGCTCGGTGGTGCCGTTCGCGATGGGCGCGGGCGGCTGCGCGCTCGGCGCCATGGTCGGGCTCACCGTGCATCTGCCGCTCTACTACGAGGTGGTCTATCACCTCACGGCCAGCGAGGCCGGCCTGGCGCTGATCCCGCTCGCGGCGATCTCGACCTGCGGCGCGGCGATCGCCGGCCGGACCATGGCGAAGGCCAAGCACTACAAGCGGGTCGCGATCGTCGGCACCTCGGTTGCTGCGATCTGCGCCGTCGGCATGGCGGTGACGACGCTGCCGCTGTGGGGCCTGCTGACCCTGATGAGCGTGTTCGCGCTCGGGCTCGGCACCACATTCCCGATCAGCGTGGTGTCGTTGCAGAACGCGGTGGCGCGACCGCAGGTCGGCACCGTGACCGGCGCGATGAACTTCTTCCGGGCGATGATGGCTTCCTTCACGGTCGCCGCCTTCACCACGATCCTGCTGATGACGCTCGGCACCGACATCTCGCTCGCCGGCGAGCACCACGCCGCGGCCGCCGGCAGCGTCAACGCGATTCCGATGGCCGACATGATCACCGCCTTCCGCTACGTGTTCGGCGCTGCCGCCGTGCTGCTGACCACCGCCGCGATCTGCATGATCACGATGGAAGAGCGACCGCTCGCCGGCCCCGCGACGCGGCCCGCGGTCGAGATGGCGGAGTAGGGTGGGGTTCTCCCGAGTGTCGTCCTGGCGAAAGCCAGGACCCATTACCCCGACTGCGAATTGTTGAGCGACGCGGGGGCCACGATCCCTACGACAACCCCAACCGGTGGTTATGGGTCCTGGCTTTCGCCAGGACGACGATGTTGATGATGCTCGATTCAACGTCTCAAACCACGTGATGTCATCACCCGCGCTCGTCCCTATCCACCCCGTCATTCCGGGGCGCGCGAAGCGCGAGCCCGGAATCCATCGACCCACAGAGCAAGTGGTTGAATGGATTCCGGGCTCTCGCTTCGCGAGCCCCGGAATGACGTGAGGAGAGATTTTCGCCCCCCGACTCTTATTCCCCGCTGCCTCATATTTATTCAGCCTGTCTGCTCCGACCCACTACTTTAGTTGTCGTCCATGCATGGCGATCCGCGCGCGGTTTCACTTGCTGCGCATTTTGTCGCAGCTATAGTCCCGCCCCAAGAGCTCGAAGCAGCCCAACAAGACGAGGAGTGAAACAGCGTGACAAGAACATCGCGACTGCCATTTCATGCGATGCAGCAATTCGCCGGAGCAGCCGCTTTGGGCCTTGTGGCGCTCGCGCCCAACGCGGCGCAGGCCGCCGACACCCTCAAGATCGGCGTGATCGCCGAGGCGCAGGCGATTGCCGGTGCATCGATCCCGCAGGCGGCCCAGATGGCCGCCGACGAGATCAACGCCAAGGGTGGCATCGACGGCCGCAAGATCGAGGTCATCAGCTACGACAACCATTCATCCTCGGCGGATTCGGTGCGTGCATTCCAGCGCGCCGTCAACGAGGACAAGGTCAATGTCGTCATCGCGAGCTACATCTCCGAGGTCGTGCTCGCGCTCGAGCCGTGGGCCTCGCGGCTGAAGACGCCGTTCGTCACGCCCGGCGCGGCCTCCAACGAGATCAGCAAGAGCGTTCATGCCGACTACGACAAGAACAAGTACACCTTCCACGGCTACCTGACATCGGCGGCGCTGGCACTGTCGGTGTGCGATGCCGCCAAGGATCTGCTGGTCGATCAGAAGCACATGAAGACCGCGGTCATCATGAGCGAGGACGCGGCCTGGACCAAGCCGCTCGACGTCGGCTACGAGGAGTGCCTGCCGAAGATCGGGCTCAAGGTCGTCGACCATATCCGCTTCTCGCCCGACACCACCGACTTCACGCCGATCTTCAACAAGATCGAAGGCACCAAGCCCGACGTGATCATCACCGGCATCTCGCATGTCGGCGTGCAGCCGACGGTGCAGTGGAAGAACCAGCAGGTGCCGATCCCGATGTTCGGCATCTCCTCGCAGGCGACCAACGAGACCTTCGGCAAGGACACCAACGACGCGGCGGAAGGCGTGCTGTATCAGGGCGTGTCCGGTCCGAACGTCGCGGTGACGCCGAAGTCGGTGCCGTTCGCGGAGGGCTTCAAGAAGCGCTACGGCAATTATCCGTCCTATGCCGGCTACACCGCCTATGACGAGGTTTACTACATCGCCGATGCGGTGAAGCGCGCCGGCTCGGTCGATGCCGACAAGATGGTCGACGCGCTGGAGAAGACCGACTGGGAAGGCACCATCGGTCGGGTCCAGTTCTACGGCAAGGACGACCAGTTCACCCATTCGATCAAGTACGGCAAGGGCCTGATCACGGGATTGATGCTGCAGTGGCAGGGCGGCAAGCAGGTCGCGGTCTGGCCGAAGGAGGTCGCCAAGAGCGACCTCAAATTCCCGAGCTTCGTCAAGGTCACCACGAACTGATTGAAGATCATGCTCCCGGGTCCTCCCGGGAGCATCGGTTTTTCGGTTCCGCGTCCTCCACAACAGGCAGCCAGCTGCCGCGGCCAATTTGAGATGCTTGCCTTACAAATCCTGATCGATGGCTTTGCCATCAGTGCGCTCTATGCGCTCGGCGCGACCGGCTTCACCCTGATCTTCGGTGTCTCCGGCGTTCTCAATCTCTCCCACGGTGCCATCATGGTGGCCGCAGCGGTCGCGGCCTGGGCTGCGGCGAGCGTGCTGCACCTCGACATCTACACAGGCGCGCTGGTCGGCGTCGCGGTCGCGCTGGTCATGGCGTTCGCGACCTATTTCGTGGTCGTGAAGCCGATCCAGAACTCGAGGCGGATCCCCAACGAGGAGAAGGAGATCTTCGTCCTCACCGGCACCCTGCTGTGGGGCATCATGATCCAGGAGCTGATCGCCTATTTCTTCACCAACAATGCCAAGACGGTGCTGCCGATCGTCGAGGGCGTCGTCGATATCTTCGGCAACCGCACCCCGCGCAACAACATCTTCACCGCGGTGGTCTGCTGTCTCGTGATCGGCCTGCTCTGGCTGCTGGTCAATCGCACGCGGACCGGCAAGGCGGTGCTGGCGGCCTCGATGAATCCGCGCGGCGTCACGCTGCTCGGCCTCGAGCTCACCCAGATCTATGTCGTGGTGTGGGGCATCTACGGCATCTTGGCCGGCATCGCCGGCGTGCTGCTCGGCATGTTCCTCGGCGTCAGCTCGTACAGCGTCGGGCCGCTGACTGCGAGTGCGTTCTCGATCGTGGTGCTCGGCGGTCTCGGCAGCGTTTCCGGCTCGCTGATCGCGGCCTTCGTGGTCGGCTACCTCGAGACCCTGACCGCCTATCTGGTCTCGCCCGCCTACCGCACCATTCCGGCGCTGCTGCTGCTGGTGCTCGTGATGTATCTGCGGCCGCAAGGCCTCTTGGGGAGGCGCTGAGATGGCCAAGTTCTTCACCTCGCGCCTGTTCTTCATTTCGCTGGTCTGCGTCGTGGTCGCCGCGACGCTGCCGTTCTACGTCTCGGGCTACATCCTCGGTCTGCTCACCGTCGCGTTCTATTTCGGCGTGTTCGCGATGGCCTGGGACCTGCTGTTCGGCTTCGCCGGCGAGGTCAATTTCGGCCCGACTTTCCTGATCGGCACCGGCGCCTATACCGCCGGCATCCTCAACGCCCAGTTCGGCTGGTCGGTCTATCTCTGCATCCTGCTCGGCGCGCTGGCCTCTGTTGTCGCGGGTTTCGTGTTGGCGCTACCGGCGCTGCGGGTGAGGGGGCCGTATTTCGGCCTCACCACGCTGGTCGCGGTGCTGATGCTGCAGAATTTCATCGTGGTGTTTGCCGACCTCACCGGCGGCGAGATAGGGCTCACCATCCCCGACGTCATCACCATCAATGCCGGCGCCAATTACTGGATCGCGCTCGGCTTCATGACCATCAGCGCCGCGATCCTGTACGGGCTGTCGCAATCGCCGGTCGGTCTCGTGCTGCAAGCGAGCGGACAGGACCCGGTGCAGGCTGGCGCGCTCGGCTTCAACATCGTCAAGCACAAGCTCGCGGCCTTCATCGTCAGCGCGTTCTTCTCCGGATTGTCGGGCGCGCTGCTGGTGTTCTACTTCGGCACCGCCTCGGTCGGCACCGTGGTCGACGTCGCGGTCGGCGTCAACGTCATCGTCTCCGCCGTGCTCGGCGGCCGGCGCACGGTGCTGGGCGCGGCGCTCGGCGCCATCTTCCTGATCGTGGCCGGCGAATTCCTGCGCCCGACCGGCGAGCTTGCGACCTTCATCGTCTCGGCGGTGGCGCTGCTCGTCGTGCTGTTCTTCCCCGGCGGTTTCCTCGGAGCGGCCCTGTCACGCGAGGCGCGCTCCTAAATGGATCAGACCGTGACCACTGCAACGCTCACCGTCCGCGGATTGACCAAGAGATTCGGCGGCCTGACCGCGGTGAAGAACCTGAGCTTCGAGCTGCATCCCGGCGAGATCCTCGGCCTGATCGGGCCCAACGGCTCGGGCAAGTCGACCGCGATGAAGAGCGTGATGGGCATCGAGCGCCCGACCGCCGGCGAGGTGCTGTTCGAGGGCGAGAATGTCGCCGGCCTGCCCGCGCACAAGATCGCGCGCAAGGGCTTCGGCATGGTGTTCCAGCACTCGCGGCCGCTGAACCGGCAGACCGTGCTGGAGAACATCATGGTCGCGCTGCTGCCCGACAGCCTGTTCATGTTGTTTCCCGACAAGGCGCTGACCGAGCGCGCCAAATGGATCGCCGATCGCGTCGGGCTCGGCGCGGTGATGGATCGACGCCCACCGACGCTGCCCTTCGCCGACCTACGCCGGCTCGAGCTCGCCAAGGCGATCGCGCGTGATCCAAAAGTCGTGCTGGTCGACGAGCCGTTCGCGGGCCTCACCAGCGCCGAGGTCGGCACCTTCTCGCAACTGATCCGCAGCTTCCGCGACGAGGGCCGCGCGGTGATGCTGGTCGACCACAACGTCAAGAGCGTCGCAGCCCTGGTCGACCGCGTACTCGCGATGTATCTCGGCGAGGAGATCACGACCGGCCGCGCCGAGGACGTGATGAAGAACGAGACCGTGCGGCGGGTCTATCTCGGCGGGGCGATCGAGACTCATGCGCGGCCTGAGACCTCGTTCAAGGACAAGGTGCCGCTGCTGCAAGTCGAGAATGTCAGCGTGTATTATGGCAAGGCGCAGGCGCTCGAGAACGTCTCGATCCACGTCCACGAGGGCGAGTTCGTTTCGGTCGTCGGGCTGAACGGCGCCGGCAAGACCACGCTGTTCAACACCATCTCCGGCTTCCTGCCCTACACCGGCGAGATCCTGCGCGGCGGCGAGAAGCTGCGCGGCACGGGGCCCGCGAAGATTGCCCGCTCCGGCCTGGTGCAATGTCCGGAATCGCGCGAATTGTTCGGCGAGATGACGGTGCGGGAAAATCTCGACCTCGGCGGCCAGCATCTCGACGATGCGGCGCGGGCCAAGCAGCTCGCCTGGCTGTTCGAGCTGTTCCCGATCCTGAAGGAGCGGCAGGGCCAGATGGCGCAGACGCTGTCCGGCGGCGAGCAGCAGATGCTGGCGATCGGCCGCGCACTGATGATGCAGCCGCAGATCCTGATCCTGGACGAGCCGACGCTCGGGTTGGCGCCCGTCATCCTCGAATTGTTGTCGAAGGCGCTGGAGAAGCTGCGCCAGACCACCAAGATCACGGTGCTGCTCGGCGAGCAGAACGTGACCTTCGCGCTTCCGCATGCCGACCGCGTCTATGTCTTGGAGCACGCACGGATCGTCTGGGAAGGCGATCCTGGCCGGTTCGCCGCGGAGGCCGGCAAGGACTTTCTCTGACGTTCGACGATTGAAAAATAACAAAGCAAAGGGAGATGATGATGTCAGGATACTCAACCGCCGCCCGCGCGAGCCTGTTGGCCACTGCGCTCGGGCTCTGCCTCGCGGCGCCGGCCTATGCGCAGTCCAAGGACCCGATCAAGATCGGCGTGATCGCCGAGGTGCAGTCGATCGCGGGCGCGGCCACCCCGGGCGGCGCGCAGATCGCGGCCGACGAGATCAACGCCAAGGGCGGCGTGATGGGCCGCAAGATCGAGATCGTCACCTACGACAACAAGAGCTCGTCGGCCGATTCAGTGCGCGCGTTCCAGCGCGCGGTCAGCGAGGACAAGGTCTCGGCCGTGATCGCGAGCTATATCAGCGAGGTCGTGCTGGCGCTGGAGCCGTGGGCCTCGCGCCTGAAGATGCCGCTGATCACGCCCGGCGCCGCCTCGAACGAGATCACCAAGGCGGTTCACAACGACTATGAGAAGAACAAGTACACCTTCCATGGCTACCTGACCTCGGCCGCGCAGGCCCAGATCGTCTGCGACGCTGCCAAGGAGCTGCTCGTCGACAACCTCAAGTTCAAGTCGGCGGCGATCATGAGCGAGGACGCGGCCTGGACCAAGCCGCTCGACGCCGGCTATGAGGCCTGCCTGCCCAAGGCCGGCCTGAAGGTGGTTGAGCACATCCGCTTCTCGCCGGACACCACCGACTTCACGCCGATCTTCAACAAGATGGAAGCCGCCAAGCCCGACGTGATCGTCACCGGCATCTCCCATGTCGGCGTGCAGCCGACCGTGCAGTGGAAGAACCAGCAGGTGCCGATTCCGATGTTCGGCATCAGCGCGCAGGCGCTGAGCCCGTCGTTCTGGGGCGACACCAACGGTGCCGCTGAAGGCGTGCCCTCGCTTGCGGTGGCGACGCCGAATGTCGCGGTGACCCCGAAGACCAAGCCGTTCGCGGCCGCGTTCAAGGCGAAGTTTAACGTCGAGCCGGCCTACACCGGCTACACCGCCTATGACGAGGTCTACATCATCGCGGAAGCGATCCAGCGCGCCGGCTCGACCGATCCGGACAAGATGGTGGCCGAGCTCGAGAAGACCGACTTCGAGGGCACCATCGGCAAGATCCAGTTCTACGGCAAGAACGACGAGTTCACCCACGGCATCAAGTCCGGCCCGGGCACCGTCACCGGTCTCGTGTTCCAGTGGCAGAACGGCAAGCAGATCACGGTCTGGCCAAAGGCGATCGCGGAAGGCAAGCTGAAGTTTCCTGACTTTGTGAAGCTGTCGCAGTAGGGGCGGTCGCAGCAGTCTCGTCATTGCGAGCGAAGCAATCCATTCCGTCACAAGCGGAGATATGGATTGCTTCGTCGCTTCGCGCCTCGCAATGACGGCTGAGAGAGCGGCCGCCTCACGTCCCCGGCCGCGACACCTCGGTCTCCTTGCTGGTGATGAACTCCAGCAGCACCGGCACGCCCTCTTTGGTCTTCTGGATGCCGCGCTTGATCGCGGGGATGATGTCCTCGGGCTTGGTCACCCGCTCGCCATAGCCGCCGAAGGCCCGCGCCATCGCGGCGTAGTCGCCGGAGATGTCGGTCGAGCGATACTTCTCGGTCGAGATCGGCATCACCTTCAGTTCGATCGCCATCGAGAAATTGTTGAGCAGGATCGACATGATCGGAATCCGCTCGCGCACCGCGGTCTCGAAGTCCATTCCCGTGAAGCCGATCGCAGCATCACCCCAGACGTTGATGCAGAGCTTGTCGGGTTTTGCCAGCTTGGCGCCCATCGCCAGCCCAAGGCCATAGCCGAGCTGGGTGGTCTTGCCCCAGCCGATATAGGACAGCGGCTCGACCGACTTCCAGAACGGCGACAGCTGGTCGCGCGGGCTGCCGGCGTCGTGGGTGATGATGGTGTTGTGGATGTCGACGGTGTGCTGCAAGTCCCACAGCACGCGGTACGGATTGAGCGGCGCGTCGTTGTGGGTCAGCTTCGGCATCCATTTGGCGAGCCACTCCTTGTGCGAGGCGGCGATCTCCTCGGCGACCGCGCTGGCACTGCGGTCCGCAGTCACCGTTTTGCCGATCTCCTCGAGCAGCGCGTCGAGCACCAGGCCGGCGTCGCCGACCAGCCCGACCTTGGCCTCGACATCCTTGTTGATGTGGTTCGGGTCCAGCGTCGAATGGATGATGGTCTTGCCCTTCGGCATCGCGATGCCGAACGAAGTCTCGGTGAAGGAGCAGCCGATGCCGAAGATCACGTCGGCCTCGGCGAGGAATTTCGGCACCGCGCGCGGCACCGCGAGGCCGCCGGAGCCGAGCGACAGCGGATGCGTCTCCGGGAAGGACGATTTGCCGCCAAGGCTCGTGGTGACCGGGATTGCGAGCCGCTCGGCGAGGCGCTTCAGCTGCGGCCAGGCTTTTGCGTAATGCACGCCCTGGCCCGCATAAATCACCGGTCGCTTGGCGTTGACGAGCAGGGCGGCGGCTTCCTTGATGTGGACGGGGTCGGCGCCGTAACGTGTGCGCAGCACCGGCGTGTAGTTCAGCGGCTCCGGCACGTCCTCGTTCCACATGTCGGCGGGGATTTCGACGATGACAGGTCCGCCGCGGCCGTTCTTCAGTCTGGTGAAGGCGCGGCGGAAGATGTTGCAGACCTCGGCTGCGATGTTGATCGGCTCCGAGGACTTCGAGAACGCCTTCATCGCCTGGCTGGAGTTGAAGTTCGGGTCGATATTGGCGAGCCGGCGCGCATAGCCCATCGGCAGCACCAGGACGGGGACGGATTCGCCATAGCATTGCGCGACGCCGCCCATGGCGTTTTCGGCGCCCGGGCCGTGCTGCATGCAGAACGCGCCGATCTTGTCGCCCGAGGTGATGCGGGAGATCGCGTCGGCCATGTGCACGCCGATGCGCTCCTGGCGCACCATCACCGGGCGGATGTCGGCCGCGGCGGCGTACTCGATCAGGTGGTTGACCGGATAGCCCGTGAGGATCTCGATCCCCTCGCGCTTCATGATTTCCGCGATCGCGGTGCCGAGCTTCATGACGGTCACTCCCTCTGGATGCGGCCGGTTCGTTCCGGCCTCGTTGTCGCCTGTCCGATAAAGGAACAGGATTCCGCCGCCAGGGTAAAGCGGCGCCGCGGCCGGATCAGGTAGTCCTGATATGCGTTTACGCCCAATCGCGGCGTCGCCCGCCGCTGCGCGGCGCAAACACGCCGGCAAAACTGGCGAGAAAATTGTGCGCAACCTTTAAGCGTTCGTTCATCCTTTCCATCAATGGGCCGTCAACCAATGAGGCCTAGTTTGACTGGCATATTGCTACGGCGCAGGACACCAAACCGCGAGCGCCGGACAGGAGCTTTTTCATGCGCGCGTTGCTGGCAAGATTTCTGCGTGATGAGGTCGGGGCGACGGCCATCGAATACGCCATCATCGCCGGCGGCATCAGCATCGTGATCGTCGCGGGTGTCAGGGGCATCGGCACCAGCGTCAGCGGCCAGTTCAACGCCGTCAGTTCCGCATTCAAGTAAACGCCGTCGGACACCAACTCAGTCGCCTGCGTCATCTCCGTTCAACGCGCGCAGCATCGCGATGCGCGCGAACATCAGCCAGCCTGCGCCGCGTTCAGCAGCGTTGATCAGATGCTCGACCGCGATCTGCCAGCGCGGCTCTTGCTGGGCATCTTCCGATAGCTTCATGATGTAGTCGGCAGCCTGCTGCAATGTCAGCAGCGTGCCGCCGCGATGCAGCGCGATCGGTTCATCAAACGGCGTCGACCAGGGCATCTCGGCAACTGGGGATCGGGATCATCGCGTGCCGCTTGTCGGGTCAGCCGACCTTCTTGCGGGCCGCGCTGCCCTGCGCGCGGGCGGGCTTCTCGGCCTTCTTCGGCTCGGGCTTGGCGACTTCCTTGGGCTCGCGCTTGCCGCTGCCCGAGATCGGCAGCAGCATCTCGCGCTGGCCCTCGATGCGCTTCTTCGGCTTCTTGCCTTTCGCCACCTTCGCTTCGGCCTTGGCAGGCGCGGCCTGCTTCTCGTTGGCGAGGCTCTTCTTCAGAGCATCCATCAGGTTGATGACGTTGCCGCTGGCTTTCGCCGCGGGCTTCGCGATCTTGATGCCGTTGCGCTTCTGGTTGATCAGGTCGATCAGCGCCTGCTCGTAGCGATCCTCGAACTCCTCCGGATCGAACTCGGCGGACTTCTGTTCGACGATGTGCTTGGCGAGATCGAGCATATCCTTGGTGATCTTCACGTCCTGGATGTCGTCGAAATATTCCTTCTCGCTGCGCACCTCGTAGGGGTAGCGCAGCAGCGTGCCCATCAAGCCGTTGTCGAGCGGCTCGAGCGCGATGATGTGCTCGCGGTTGGTCAGCACCACGCGGCCGATCGCGACCTTGTCCATGCTGCGGATGGTCTCGCGGATCACCGCGAAGGCGTCGTGGCCGACCTTGCCGTCGGGCACGAGATAATAGGGGCGGATCAGATAGCGGCTGTCGATCTCGCTGCGCGGCACGAATTCGTCGATCTCGATGGTGCGGGTCGAATCCAGCGCGATGTCGTCGAGCTCTTCCTTGGTGACCTCGATATAGGTGTCGGTGTCGACCTTGTAGCCCTTCATGATGTCGTCGGCAGACACTTCCTCGCCGGTCTCCGCGTCGACCTTGGCGTATTTGATGCGGTGCCCGGTCTTGCGGTTGATCTGGTTGAAGGAGACCTTTTCGGTATCCGATGTCGCCGGGTACAGGGCAACCGGGCAGGTCACGAGCGAAAGGCGCAAAAAGCCCTTCCAGTTGGCGCGGGGGGCCATAGGGAAAACTCCGATTACGCAACCGACGGAACGGTCAAGGATAACACCGGGAACCCCAGTTTGAAACAACGCGGCCTGGTGAATTTGGCAACGGCGTTAACCGTAGCCTCGCCTTGCGCCGGTTTGGCGCGATGGGAGCGCGGGGCGGACGGGTCAACCGGCTCGGAACATCGCTCCGGATCATGCGTTGGCCCTCCGCGAAGAGGAGCAGCAATCGCCGGAATTACAGGCACTTGAGCAAAGAGGTCGCTATGGCAACGGAACGACACGGTCAGATCATTGAAACCCCGACCGAGGCGCGCCAGGCCGAGCCGGGACCTTCGGTTCTCGCGCTGCTGACAGCCTCGACGGGGCTCGCGTTCCTGATCCTGGGTGTCATCTGGTTCGCGTTTTTCCGCGTCTGATACCAATATCGTTGATCGCCGCGCGAGAAGGCCTCCCCCAATGTTAACCGAGGTGCCGCGCAACGGACCGCATCCGACACATCGGCCAGCCGCCCGAAGCCCGTCCGCGAGACATCCCGACGCAATAATGATGCGTGCGGTCGATCACGGTTGCAGTATTGCCGCGCGGCGCCTTGTGCCGCCATCGTCGATCCGGAAGATCGTGCCTTCAGACATTCCAGCGCATGGATTGCTGCAATCCATGCGCTGGAATGTNNATGCTGCCGTGACCGCTGAAGTCAAAGCCCGGACCATGTCGCGCAGAATTTTTTGAACCAGGAATCTTCTCGATCGACGGCGCGCGACGTCACGAGATTTTGCACCCGGAATCTCTGATGCACGCTGCCCGTGGCGCGTCACGAGATCATCGAAAT
>NZ_DDOP01000103.1:0-7443 GCF_002341725.1 Bradyrhizobium sp. UBA2491 | reverse complement strand
GCGCATGGATTGCTGCAATCCCGGAAGTCAGATCCTGATGATGGCCGCGTCAAGTTTTCCCGAGCATTCGCGGAAAGCTTTCCGAGCGACGGCGCGCGGTTCGAGACCTCGCAAGATCTGTGATGTGCAGGGGCGAAGGGCCGCCTCGCGCAGCGTCACGAGATCATCGAAATTGATTGCTAGCTGATTTGAATCAGATCTGCTTTGAGCTTGAGATGTTCTATCGGCAAGAAGAAAAAACGTCGCTGTTGGCTCGCCTCAGGGAGAAAAGCGCTTCAGGCGTCTTCGTCGGGCTGACGGTGCTGGCGATGGCAGGGTGGATCTATCTTCTCAGCTCGATGTTCCTGAAATTCATGCTGTGGTGGTTTTCCTGAGGCGCGCCGCCGCGCGGGAAACTGCCGGTATTGGCGCTGATCATTGCTGCGCCGTTCGATTGCACAAAGATTCCAGCGGCTGAACATTGTTTCGGCGCCCTCCATCATGATGTTGTCACAACTCTGAATGTTAATAACATTCAGACTAACATGGGCAATCGTGATGCTTACTCCCGTTCTGATTCTCGCGGCGACGTTCGTCGCAGGCTTCTTCGCCGGTTTCGCCGCGCGCTCCTTGCGATCGCATCAGCGCCGGGCGCGCCATCGGGTCTACGCGCCCCACGTGGCGCCGCCGCCGGCCAATTCGTCCAGACGGCCGGTCAGCGCGTTCGGCCATGTGCGCCGCGCCTTCTAGTTCGAGGGACGCAGGCGAGGGAACCTGGACAGCATGCGTGATCTCAGAGGGCAGTCGCCAAGGCGCTATGTCGCCGATGTCAGTGGTCGGCGGGTACTGGTCGGCCTTACGCTCGAAGAGACCTCGGAGTTCGAGGATCTCGACACTTCCCTTCCGACGTTGCACGGCCGGGACGAGCCGGGCGTCGGGCTGGTGACGCCAGTCGAGGGGCGATGGCTCGAGCTCTACGACAAGCACGACAAGGCCTGGATCAAATGGAAGGCCGATCTGAGGGCCGGGGAACAGGGCAATTCACCGTTTTTTAACTAAGACCGGGCGATTTTCGACCGATACTGCCTGATTGGGCCCGGACCGGATCCTGACCGATGTTTCAGCTGTTTTTGCGGGCTCGCGCGCATGACCTGATCAGGTCGCGGCGCGGCGGGGAAGGTTTCAAGGCGCGCTCGGCCGAGCGGGACGCCGAGACCGATCGTGCCCGGATCGGATCGATCATGGCGGCGATCGAAGCCGCGTTGCAGGCCGCCGAAAGCGAGCAATCCGGCCTCGGCCGCCGGGTCGATGATGTGCTGGCGCGTGCCGCGGTGACGCTCGGCAACGGCACCGACGAATATCTGGAACGCGAGGCGCTTGACAACTATCATCAAGACCTGTTTGACGCCGAAATATCCAACGGCCAGCGTCGGCTGAAGGAATTGGCGACCGAGATCGCGCACTTCAAGTTCATGAAGGCCGCGGTGCTGAGCCGTTTCCCGGACTACAAAGCTCCGGCGGCCGGCAACTGACGCGTCTTGCGGCGGGAACGCATAGGCCGCAGCGGCTCCCGGCGAACGGCGAAAGGTACAGGCAGGACGTGGTGATCGCAGGCAACCTACTCGTCACGGGCTGCGCCGGCTTTATCGGTTTTCACCTGACGGAGCAGCTGCTGCGGGCAGGGCAGCCGGTGATCGGCATCGACAATCTCAACGATTACTATGACCCGGCGCTGAAGCGCGCGCGCCTCGATCTGCTCAAGCAGCACCGCGGCTTCACATTTCTGGAACTCAATCTCGCCGATCGCGCCGGCATGAAGGCGCTGTTCGAGCGTTATCGCTTCGAGGTCGTGGTGCATCTCGCTGCTCAGGCCGGGGTGCGCTATTCCCTGCAGAATCCGCATGCCTATGCGGAGTCCAATCTGGAGGGCTTCCTCAACATCCTCGAAGGTTGCCGCCATACCGGGTGCCGACACCTGTTGTTTGCGTCCTCATCGTCGGTCTACGGCGCCAATACAAAGTTGCCGTTTTCGATCCACGACAACGTCGACCATCCGGTCAGCCTGTACGCCGCGACCAAGAAGGCCAACGAGCTGCTCGCGCATTCCTACAGCCACCTCTATCGCATCCCGACGACCGGGCTGCGCTTCTTTACCGTGTATGGGACCTGGTACCGGCCGGATATGGCGCTCTATGCGTTCGCCGACGCGATCACCAAGGGCAAGCCGATCCAGCTGTTCAACAACGGCAACATGCGGCGCGACTTCACGTACGTCGATGACGTGGTCGAGGCGATGGTGCGGCTGATCGGCCGCGCGCCCGCGGGGGACGGCAACTGGTCCGGAACTCATCCCGATCCCGGGTCGAGCAAGGCGCCCTGGCGGGTCTACAATATCGGCAACAGCAGGCCGGAAGAACTGATGCATGTGGTGGCGCTGCTCGAACAGGGCTTCGGCCGGACGGCCGAAAAGCAGTTGCTGCCGATGCAACCTGGGGATGTTCCGGAGACGTCGGCCGATGTCTCCGATCTGGAGCGCGAAATCGGTTTTCGGCCGCAGACGCGGATCGAGGACGGTATTGCCAAATTCGTCGCCTGGTATCGGGCCTACCACGACGTCGACCGGATATAGCGCCACGGCCGCAGTCGGCGCGTCACGATCTCATCTTCTTGTTCAAAGATGATCTCGCCGGGAAAATCGCCGCGAGAAAATCTGCGTCGGTTGCGGAACGGAGGCGCGCAATGAGAGTTATCGGTGGTTTTGCCGCCGCTGCAACCATGATCCTCGTCGGCAATGCCATCGCGCCGGCGCACGCGATCAGCGCCCAGGCGGCGCGCGCCTGCGATGCCCTGGTCGCGAAGGCATTTCCGCCGCGACAGAAAGGCAATCCTGCGTCGGGCAGCGCGATCGGCAACGCAAAGGACCAGCGCGACTACTTCAACAGGTGTCTCGCCAATGGCGGCAAGATCGACGACGACACGTCCACCAAAGTGAAATAGCGCGCGATCGCGACGCGCGATCCGAATTAGAGATGCTTATGGCGGCGCAGCGCCAGTATCCGCCACGATGCAAGAGCAGGGCATTGAGATCGAGAACGAGGCGCGAAGGCTTCGGTCCGTCGGCCGAGGCCGGGTCGTTTCGGCGACGCGCGTTGTGAACTAGAATAACATTGTCGGGTTTGGCCCCGATCGCGGCGATAACATCGTCCAGGATCGGACGCGCAGCGTTGAAACATTTCTCCGCGTCGTCCTATCAATCAGAATCGATCGGATCCGGCGCTGTTTCGCTATCTGTAACGGTTCGAAATATTTCCGATCAGTGCTGCAGACCATGTGTGTCGCCTCATCCATGCCGCTCGGTTCAACCTGTTATGCACGGAGCGCGACCGATTGATTGCCCGCAGCAGATTTTGTGTCTGCACGCTGCGTTTGGTGGAATATCTGGTTCGGTCCTCGCACGCGCCGTCAAAGCGCATGCCATCGACGTGTCGACATTGCGATGACCGGCAGATGCTTCGATCGGCTTCGATGACGATGGCGGGATCAACGATCGCCGAATGATTTCATGCTCTTGGTTGCGTCTCGTGACCAGTCCGGCAGCGCTCATCCTTGCCGCGTGTCGCATCGTCGCCGCTTTCTCCGGTCGCGACGACACAATACAGCCATCGATTCAATGTTTCGCGATCAGGTTGTGGAACCCGATCGGGAAATTTTTTGTCGGAGCCGTGTTGGTCGCAAACCTGCCCCATTATTTCCTTTCCATGTGCGTGATCCGTCTCTGTCATCGAAACTTCAATCACATCGCTCATACCGTTAACTGCAGAGCGAGGGCGCGCCATGAAGCAGCACAAGATTCAACATTTGCATCAGCCGATCGAAGAGGCGTTGCTCGCGACCAATCAATCGCTGCGCAACGAGGTCGTTGCGCTGATGCTGGACATCGCTGAGCTGCGTGAGATACACGAGCGCCCGGTCGCGTCACGCTCGTTCAGTGCGTCCCGTGAGCAGACCAGCCCGCGCGTCGCGTTGCGCCGGCTTCATCGCTGACATTCGTCGCCCGGGCAATTGCGTCACGTCGCGTCGGAATGGCGAGCGTGATCGAGGTATAGAAAACTCAATTTAAGATTGAATAGTGAATTGGCCGGATTCATCAGGGCGTCACCGCCTGATGAGCTTCCGGCCGGATCGGCGCTTGAGAGGAGAGCCGGTCAGTGCTCGTGCCGCACAGGCTTGTGCCTCACGGCCTCGCACAGGCGCTCGCGCAGGATCCGGGTCTGCAAGACCAGCTCGACGGCGGTGTGTCGCAATTCGAAATTCTCCGCGACGAGGCGTTCCAAGGCGTCGGTCGCCTCGCTGGAAGCGGTTTGGTTCCCTTCGAAAACCTTGAGACGCGCCATGGCTACGATCCTCGCAAAAGTGTTGATCCGGGACCGGCTCCGACACGTGTCGGCGCGGACCTGGTTCTGGAGTCGGGCGGTTGTGGCTCCGCCTGATGGCGATCGGTGGGAAAGCGCCTAATCGATAAATTGGTGGACGAGCTACGTACGTTAGGTTTTGCGAGAATGATCCTCAAATATGTTGAGGGTCTCGCCGCATGTAACATCCATGTAACTACCGCCACGCAGCGGCGCCTGCAAGCCGTCGGATCCGAAGGTCGCGCGATTAATTTGTTAGAATTTTGTGAAACTTTTGGTGGGCTTGCCGCGTCGATATCGTATGAAGGCATGGCGCACTCGCAATCCGTCAGAGGACCGATTGGATACTGTCATGTGCTCATGCAAGGGGTGCGCCAGTTGCGCTGATCAACTTCTCATACGCAGTTGGTCGTATAACTTTTCCTATCAGAGGCGTTCTGCGCGGGAATTATCGCTCACGTCGTTCGGTAACTACCTTGCAGCTACGCTGTTTCTTCGCACACTATGTCGCTGCCGACGGCAAGTTCGAGGCCCCGCAATGCCCCCGGGAAACCTTCAATTTGAATTTTCTGTTGCATTTACATAGCTTATAGGCCATGCGATTATTGCTAATCTAGGGGGCAATGAGATGACCAATGAGGCGTCATTCTACTGAGGAAATAACTTCCAAGGTCAAGCAGGCCGAGGAACTGATGGCGCGGGGGCAATCACAGGCCCAAGCGTGCAAGGTGCTGGGCGTCAGCGTGATGACATTTCACCGCTGGCGCAAGCAGGAGGCCGCGCGCGGTCACCAGGCGAATGGTAGCGTTACCGAATTCGCCGCTCACACCGATGGTCGCGATGGGGGCCCCCCTAACCGAAACCGTATTGACGAATTGCGGCTGGAAAATGAACGGCTGCGACGGATCGTAACTGACCTGCTGCTCGAGAAGATGAAGATCGAGGAGAAGCTCGCGCTCCGGTCCGGCAACGGCAACGGCTTGCCCCGCCGCGGCGAAGTGCAGAGCTGAACGCAGCGGGTCCTGTTGAGGACTATCCTGTTAGTGGATTCGTGAAGGCCTGGGAGCCAGCAGCAGCTGGTCGCTCAGATGCGCCTTTTCCGACCTCGCGCGCAGATCCTCGAAGATCGGCCGGAGCCTGTCCTGGGCGAGGTCCAGGCCTTTGACGATGTCCTGATTCGGCATGTCAGCCGGGAAGCGGGCGGCGCGCAGCTTTGTCTCGGCTGCCTTGACCAGCATCTCGACATCGTCGCGATGCTTGCCTGCGACCAGCTCGGCCCCCATCAGGCGGATCAGGTGAAGGAGGGCCACCAGCGCGGCCTCGGTTTCGCCAGCCGATGAACTCATGGGCGCGCCCTCGGATGCTCGTTACGCGACATTCCCGGGCCTTGCGAGCCGGCGACCTGCCTGATAATAGACATGTGAATTGTTAACACTAATGTTAACTCCTGATGGCCGACCTTTCGGATGCTCAACTGGCGAAGGCACCGGCTCATTTCGGCGCCTTCCCGTTCGCTTTTGCCTCCCTTGAAGGATTTGCCGTCGCCGTCGAGATGATCGTCGTCGTGTTGTCCAGCATCGTTGGCGGTGCGGCCTATCATTTGTTCTACTATCACACAGTCTATAGCAACAGCTTCGAGGGTTTTCTAGGGATCGGGGTCCTGGCGGCGATCCTGTTCATGTTCGTGGCCAAGTCCCAGGGGCTCTACAACGCGCAGGTGCTGGCCGGCCTCGACCGGCGCTGGAGCAGCCTGCTCGGCGGATGGCTGCTGGTCGTCCTGCTGATGACCCTGATCATCTTCCTGCTGAAAGTGGGCGCCGGCGTCTCGCGCGGGTCGGTGATGTCGTTCGGTCTGATCGGCGGCGTTGGCCTGGTGACCGGACGGATGCTGCTACAGGCGCCGCTGCAACGCGCGATCGACCGCGGCATGCTGGCCGCCCGCCGCGCGGTCGTGGTCGGGACGGCGGACGAATTGTCACGGGTGCGGCTGTCGAGCCTGCTGCGCGATTTCGGTCTCAGCGAGATCCGGCGAGTTCAGCTCGCCGAACTGTCCGGCGATCAGGACGACCGGGCGGCGGTGGCGTCAGCCATCCGCGCGGCGCGGGAATGCGCCGCCGACGAGATCGTGCTGGCCATGCCCTGGCAGCAGGAGCCGCGCATCCAGTCCGTATCCGATCAGCTGCGGGCGTCACCGCTGCCGGTGCGGCTGCTGCCGGATCGGACCGCGGAACGATTCCTGGCGCTGCGGATGGTGGCGACCGGCCCGATCCCGACGCTGGAAATGCAGCGCTCGCCGCTGACCTCGCTCGAGCGCGCCGGCAAGCGGCTGTTCGACGTCGTGGCGGCTGCCGGCCTGTTGCTGCTGTTCACGCCGCTCCTGATCGGAACCGCGATCGCGATCAAGCTCGACTCCAGGGGACCGGTCCTGTTCCGGCAGCGCCGCAACGGATTCGACGGCAGGCCATTCCACATCCTCAAGTTCCGCTCGATGCATGTGCTCGAGGATGGCGATGTGATCGTGCAGGCCTGCGCGAACGATCCGCGGCTCACCGGGATCGGCGCGACGTTGCGCCGCCGCAGCATCGACGAGTTGCCGCAGCTCGTGAACGTGTTGCGCGGCGACATGTCGCTGGTCGGACCGCGACCGCACGCGCTGGCGCATGACGACAAATATTCGAAGCTGATCGCGAGCTATGCGCAGCGCCAGCACGTCAAGCCGGGCATCACCGGTCTTGCGCAGGTGCACGGACTGCGCGGCGCGACGCCGGCGATCGAGGACATGGAGCTGCGGGTCGCACACGACCTCGCCTACATCAAGAGCTGGAGCTTCATGCTGGACCTGCGCATCCTGTTGCGCACGGTCGGCGAGGTGCTGCGTCACACGGATAGTTGAACCGCGCTCGCGCGCCGACGCGCTGGAGGAAGCCGGCTCGCAGTTTTCCGGACCGAGCTTTCGAGCGTTGTCGAGCGAAGTGGATACCGGTTCGCGTGTAGAAAACGCGTCAAGACAAGAACCTAGAGCCCCGTTCCGATTTCATCGGAGCGGGAAAGG
>NZ_DDOP01000084.1:5598-6069 GCF_002341725.1 Bradyrhizobium sp. UBA2491 | reverse complement strand
CGGCGTCACCGAGCCGATCTCGACAAAGCCGAAGCCGAGCCGCAGCAGCGCATCCGGCACCTCGGCGCTCTTGTCGAAGCCCGCCGCCATGCCGATCGGATTTGGAAAGTTCAGCCCGAAGGCACGCACCGCGAGCTTGGGATCATCCACCCGCTGCCGGATCGGTGGCAGCAGCTTCAGGCCCTGGATCGCCATGCGATGGGCATCCTCGGGATCGAACCAGCGCAGCAGCGGCAGCGAGAAAGCGTCGAAGGCACGGATCACGGCTTGAGCTCCGGAACGTCGTGGCCGCCGTCGGAGCGCGCGCGCAGGTCGAGGATCTCGACGACCGCGCCGAGATCGAGTTCGCCATAGAGATGCGGAAACAGCTCGTCATTGCGCGACCGCTCCCAGCGCAGGGCATCGCCAAGTGCATTGGCGTCGATCGCCACCAGGAACAGGCCGGTCTGGCCGTGGTAATGCTTGCGCGCG
>NZ_DDOP01000084.1:4992-5330 GCF_002341725.1 Bradyrhizobium sp. UBA2491 | reverse complement strand
CGCCCTGCCGCTCGGCCTCGCGCCAGGCCGAAGCGGGGGTGATTTTGTAGATCATAGGCACGGGCCGGCGTTCCCTTTTGTCCTTGAGTCTCTTGAGGTTTTATCCGGATTTGAGG
The DNA here is from genome assembly GCF_002341725.1 of Bradyrhizobium sp. UBA2491. NCBI lineage: Bacteria > Pseudomonadati > Pseudomonadota > Alphaproteobacteria > Hyphomicrobiales > Nitrobacteraceae > Bradyrhizobium > Bradyrhizobium sp. UBA2491. The sequence continues at coordinate 5,214 of NZ_DDOP01000084.1, read as the reverse complement.
GGAAAGGCCCCAGACGCCATATGGCGAGCGAGGGACCGTATCGGCGGCGGCGGCGCAACTCAAGCGGTGCCGGGACACACCAGACGGCAGATTTGCGAAAACCCCAGGTTTGAGGCAATAATTCCTACCATCCGGGACACCTCGATGGCCAAACAGTCCAAAGCCGCCCGACCGCTGACCCACGCTCAGGTCTGGGCGGCGCTCGACCGGCTCGCCGAGCGC
>NZ_DDOP01000084.1:0-4894 GCF_002341725.1 Bradyrhizobium sp. UBA2491 | reverse complement strand
CTCGACCGGCTCGCCGAGCGCGCCGGCCTGTCGCCGTCCGGACTTGCCAAGCAGTCCGGCCTCGATCCCACCACGTTCAACAAGTCCAAGCGCGTGACCGGCGACGGCCGCGAGCGCTGGCCATCGACCGAATCGCTCTCCAAGGCGCTGGGCGCCACCAATGCCAGCATGGAGACCTTCGTACAGCTGCTCGGCGACAGCGCGCGCGGCGGCCAGTCGGTGCCGTTGATCGGCTTTGCCCAGGCCGGCGCCGGCGGCTATTTCGACGACGCCGGTTTTCCCGCCGGCAAGGGCTGGGATGAGGTCGCGCTGCCGGCGACATCAGACGAGCACGCCTATGCGCTGGAGATCGAGGGCGACTCGATGAAGCCGGCCTATCGCGAGGGCGACATCATCGTGGTGTCGCCGGCGACCGCGATCCGCCGCGGCGACCGCGTGGTGGTGCGCACCACCGGCGGCGAGGTGATGGTGAAGGAGCTGAAGCGGCGTACCGCCAAGGTGCTGGAGCTCGCCTCGCTCAATCCGGAGCATCCCGACCGCATGCTCGACACCGAGGAGGTGGCGTGGATCGCACGCGTCGTGTGGGCAAGCCAGTAAGCGCGCCTACTTCGACGCGCTCTGGCTCTGCATCCGGTCCTGGTGCACGAGCGACCAGACATAGGCCGCCACCGCGTCGACATCGCTGTCGGTGAGATCGCCGTCGCGTCCCGGCGCCAAGGCGATGTTGTTGCGGATGGTCTTCTTGATCTCGGCGAGGCTGTCGCCCCAGATCAGGCTGCCGACCGTCAGGTCATTGCCGTTGCCGGTGCCCTTGGCATCGTGTCCGTGACATTGAAAGCAGGTGCCGTTGGCCGCCTCACCGTGGAAGATGCGATCGCCAAGCACCACCTGCTCACGCGTCGCATCGACCGATACCGGAAGCGACGCAACGTCCGGCCGCGGCCCATCTGCACGGCCAGTTGCCGGGAACAGGGTCGCAGCGACGGCTGCCGCCATCGCCACGATCCTCATCGCTGCCACGCCGGCCGACAGTGTCACCATCATGCGCCTCCGCATCTGCTCCGGGCGCATTGTGCCTTAGGGCGAGTTGCCGACAATCAGGATCAAGGGCGTAGTCGCGTCCCTTCCCGAATTTTCGGTTCTGATTGGATCGGAACCGAGGCACTGATCGTCGTTGTCGTCCCGGCGTAGGCCGGGACGACAACGGAGGGTGCGGTCCGTTCGTAACGTCCTCACGTCGCGTAGTCCGGCTCCTTGCGGTCCAGCATCCGCTTCAGGGCATCGAAATGCCGTTGCGACGGGCTTGGGCCTTTGTAGAGGTGATCGTCGCGGAAATCGCGCCTGGTCTTCTCGACCACATGCTGCGGCAATTGCTTGAGCGGCTGCTGGGTCCACATCGCGTAGATCTGCACCTGCGCGGCGCGCTCGATGTAATACAGCCGGTCATAGGCATCGGCGACGGTCTCGCCAACGGTCGAGATGCCGTGATTGGCCATGAACAGGATGGTCTTGCTGCCGATCACCTTGGCGAGCCGTGCGCCTTCCTCGGGATCGAGTGCCGGGCCGGTGTAGAGATCGTCATAGGCGATCGCCTCCGACAGTCCGACCTCGGTCTGGCCGATCTCCTTGATGCGCGGATCCTCGAGCCGCGTCAGCGCGCTCGCATAGGGCATATGGGTATGGAACACTGCCTTGGCCTGCGGCAACGCCTTGTGGATCGGCGCATGGATGCAGAAGCAGGAGCGCTCGACCTCACCCTCGCCGCGCTTCACCTCGGCATCGTCGATGCCGACCTCCATGAAGGACGACGCGGTGACCTCCGACCAGTGCATGCCGAACGGAATCTGGTAGTAGCGGTCGGAGCGGCCGGGCACCACGAAGGTGAGGTGATTGAAGATGCCTTCGGAGAAGCCGTGGATGTAAGCAAGCCGGTGCGCGGCCGCGAGATCGACCCGCGCCTGCCATTCCTCGGCGCTCGAACTGTCCTGCAACGACGTCGGCGAAACCCTGAACTGCATGCGCATGCTCCCATCTGTGCCGGCCTCTCGGTGAAGGCCATGCTGATTTTATGCGATGGATTGTAGCGCAAATCGCCGCCAACCTCCGGTGAAATTGCCGATGGTCTGCCATCCGGATTTCGCGACCCGGCGCATCCGAGTGTTGAGCCTATGGCGTGTTGCGTCGCGACACCCTAGAGTCAAAGCATGTCAGAACAATTCTCTCGCAAGACAATCGCCGTCGTCGGCCTTGGCAGTATCGGCGGCATCATCGCCGGCCTGCTGCAAGCTGCTGCCAATCATGACGTGATCGCCTGCGTCAGAAGGTCGCTCGATCACCTGACGGTCGAGCGGGCGGAAGGTGTGGTCGATGTGCCGTTGCGTGCGCTCACCGACCCGGCGCATGCGACGCCGGTCGACTGGGTGCTGCTCTCCACCAAGGCGCAGGATACGGCGTCAGCCGCGCCATGGCTGGAACGGCTGTGCGGGCCGCAGACGCGCGTCGCCGTCTTGCAAAACGGGATCGGCCATGCGGAGCGGCTGGCGCCACTGGTCGGCCCCGCCACCGTCGTTCCAACCATCGTCTACTACAATGCCGAGCGGCTGGCACCGGATCGCGTCCGCATGCGTCGCGCCGGCGAGTACGAATTCGCGGTCGGCGACGACGCGGACGGCCGCGCATTCGAAGCGCTGCTCGACGGCACGCTGATGCGCGTGCTGCGCACCGCCGATTTCACCACCCGCGCCTGGCGCAAGCTTCTGCTCAACGCCGTCGCCAATCCGATCACCGCGCTGACCTTGCAGCGGCAGGCGGTGTTTCGCCGCGACGACGTCAAGGCGCTGTGCCTTGCGATTCTCGAAGAGGCCGCCAATGTCGGCCGCGCCGATGGTGCACAGCTTGCGTCCGACGAAGCCGAGCGAATGCTGGCGACGCTGCTGACCTATCCGCCCGACGCCGGCACCTCGATGTATTTCGATCGGGTCGCCGGACGGCCCTTCGAGGCCGACGCGCTCACGGGCGCGATCGTCGCGGCCGGCGAACGGCACCGCGTGCCGACGCCGCTCAACGGCCTGTTGCTGACGCTGTTGCGCGCCACCAGCGACGGCCTGCGCGACGCCGTCCAGGCCGAGCGGCGATGAGAGGCGCGATCGCTACGACGACCGCGCCAGCGCGCCGTCGATCATGTTGACCGCGTTCTGCACGCCATAGACCGCGACGAAGGAGCCGAAGCGCGGGCCCTTCTCCTGGCCGAGCAGCACCTGGTAGAGCATGTTGAACCAGTCGAGCGAGACGCCGGGGCGGCCATCCTTGCCCTTCTTGACCATGTCGAGGAACGGCTCGCGGCGGCCGATCTCGTAGACCACGTTCTGGATGTCTTCCGCGGCAGCATTCGCCGGCATGTTGGCGAGCGCATCGCGCAGATCCTGCAACGCGGCGCGTTCGCCGTCGGTCGGTTCGCGGAACTGCTTGGTCGGCGCCACGAAGTCGCGATAATAGTTGATGGCGTAGCCGACCATCGCATCGAGCTTCGGATGCGTCTCCGGCGTCACGCCTGGACGGTAGCGGCCGATGAAGCCCCACAACGTCTCGGCGTTTTCCGCGTTCGACGACGACACCAGCGTCAGCAAGAGCTGGAAGGTGACCGGCATGTCGGCCTGCGGCGGCTTGCCGGAATGGATGTGCCAGACCGGATTCTGCAACTGCTGCCGCGGCTCCTGGCGGGTGAAGCCATCAAGGAACTGCTGGTACTCGTCGACAGCGCGCGGGATGACGTCGAAATACAGCCGCTTCGCCGCCTTGGGCTCGCGATACATGAACAGCGACAGCGATTCCGGCGAGGCGTAGCGCAACCACTCGTCGATGGTCAGGCCGTTGCCCTTGGACTTCGAGATCTTCTGGCCCTTGTCGTCGAGGAACAGTTCGTAGTTGAAGCCTTCCGGCGGCGTGTCGCCGAGCGCCGTGCAGATCTTCGCCGACAGCTTCACCGAGTCGATCAGGTCCTTGCCGGCCATTTCATAGTCGACGCCGAGCGCGTACCAGCGCATCGCCCAGTCCGGCTTCCATTGCAGCTTGCAACGGCCGCCGGTGACCGGAACGGTGACGCTCTCCTTGGTGTCGGGATCTTCATACGAGATCGTGCCGGCCTTGGCGTCATGCGCCGTCACCGGCACGTAGAGCACGAGGCCGGTGCGCGGACAGATCGGCAGGAACGGCGAGTAGCTCGCGGCGCGCTCCTCGCGCAACGAAGGCAGCATGATCGCCATCACCTTCTCGATCCGCTCCAGCATGCGGAGCAGCGCGGCGTCGAAGCGGCCGGACGTGTAGTATTCGGTCGAGCTTGCGAACTCGTAGTCGAAACCGAACTGGTCGAGGAAGGCGCGCAGCCGCGCATTGTTGTGCTGGCCGAAGCTCGGATGGGTGCCGAACGGATCGGGCACCTTGGTCAGCGGCTTGCCGAGATGCTGTTGCAGCAGCTCCTTGTTCGGTACGTTGTCCGGCACCTTGCGCAGGCCGTCCATGTCGTCCGAGAAGGCGAGCAGCCGCGTCTTGATCTTGTCCTCGGTGAGCACGCGGAAGGCGTGGCGCACCATGGTGGTGCGCGCGACCTCGCCGAAGGTGCCGATATGCGGCAGGCCCGACGGGCCGTAGCCGGTCTCGAACAGCACCTCGTCCTTGGGATTTTTCTTCAGCCGCGCCACAATCGCTTTCGCCTGCTCGAACGGCCAGGCGTTGGATTGTTCGGCGAGCGCCCGCAGGTCGCTCGGGCTGGCGGCAAGATCAATCACGGACATTCTTCAGGCTTTCTCCAAAAAGGCCGCGAAAACTAACGCTTTCGCGGCAAAATGCAAAACTGCGCTCCCTCGCCCCGCCCTTGCGGGGAGAGGGCTGGGGTGAG
>NZ_DDOP01000044.1:14809-123461 GCF_002341725.1 Bradyrhizobium sp. UBA2491 | reverse complement strand
TTTGCTGAGTTGCCCGTCGGGGTGATTTGTCGCAGGAGGTGCGGTGAGATTTGATTTGCGTATGAGGCAGATCGGCCGGGCTGTGCAAAGCAGGCTTGCACGCCGACAAGACACCCGCTGATATGCGCCTGTGCCTAGGTTACGCTTTGCAATATAGGACTACGCCCTGAGGTATCAAGTTATGGCGACTGCACGCGAGTATTTTGACAAGTCGGTCTTCATGCAATTTGGTCGGACAGTGACTCTAGCTGCCGCCGACGGTGAGTCGTTCGACGTACGCGTCGAAGTCGTTCAGGACTTCGACGGCGGCTCAAAGTACTTGAAGATATACATACCTCCAGCCAATGCGCCAGAAGCCCTTCTCGCCCACATTCTGGCTCACGCCGACGAACTGATCTGGAAGCCGGAGAGTGAGGTCATAGTCACGGCCGGCCTTGCGGGAACGGCGGAGAAAATCTCAAATCTCGACCTTCGATTTAGTGGCCGCGTGCTTGTTTACACGCCGAACATCACGTCGTCCCAGCAATGGTCGAATCTTGCCACGCAGATGAAGGAGAATGGGCTTCATCTTCTAGTCCGAGACGGTGAGTACGTCGCCACTCGTGCGACGTACGAGCAGCCCCTCGCCTTTATTTCACACGACTCGCGCGACAAAGACCCATTCGTCCGCGAGCTTGCGAACAAGCTAGCGAGCATGCTCTGTCCTGTTTGGTATGACGAATTCAATCTCCATCCCGGAGACGGCCTGCGCGAGAACATTGAGCGCGGTCTCAAGACATGCCCCAAATGCATCATCGTGCTGTCTAAGAATTTCTTCGGCAACCCTGGCTGGACTAAGCGGGAATTTGATACAGTCTACACGAGAGAGATCCTTGAGGGTAAGCGCCTCATGATCCCGATCTGGCTCGATGTCGACAAGCAAGACGTCTACGATTATTCGCCAATACTGCTCGATACGTTAGGTATTCCTGCAGCCCTTGGCGTGGAAGAAGTCGCACGGAAGATTGTAGCCGCCCTAAACTATGTGCCGCCGGATGATATCCGCCAGCCAACCGCGTAGCCTGCATGAGCGGGACGACATGCGAGAAATGTCTCGGTGCGCCAATCGAGAGCTCGAATATCGCTTCGCTCGTCCGGACTACGCTCGCTGCACCAGATCAGTTGTGGGCGGCTAACAAACGACCGCAAAAGAGAGCGGCGCCTTAAGCGGAAAGTTCTTGAATCAGGATCGCCCAATCCGCGTCGGTTACTTCCGTAGACTGAAAAGCGAATTGCCCCTGAACGAGAAAGAGTTTCTCAAAAGACTTATCCTTTAAAGAAGGAAGCACTTCCCGTGCACGTTCGCGGGAGAGTTGCCTCCGGGGATTTCCCAGCGGCTTGATCGCAAATGGCAGTACCCATGCCTTAGACCAGACCTCTCTCTCCGTGCGATCGGGATTCGCCTTCGAATGGACAACGAATGGCACTGTTAAACTGCCAGTCGCATTGCAGTAGAGAACACCGAATGCACCAATCGGCATCCGCGAAGCCTTAGTGAGACGTCCTCTAACGAAATTAGGGCTCTCACTTTCACCTACCGCCCATAGTCCAGCACCGATTCCCGCCCATATGTTCGTAAGATCTTCCGACGCGAACGAATAAAGTTTCATTGTTGGGCCCCCCAAGGCCGATCCTGCCTTCCTATCCTCATACAAGCACTTGCGCGGCGCGAGAGTTTATGGCCTCAGACCTTACCTGAGCCCCCTCACTCCCACTCAATCGTCCCCGGCGGCTTGCTCGTCACGTCGTACACCACCCGGTTCACGCCCTTCACCTCATTGATGATGCGCGTCGCGGTCTCGCCTAAGAACTTCATGTCGAACTGGTAGAAGTCGGCGGTCATGCCGTCGGTCGAGGTGACGGCGCGCAAGCCCACGACGTATTCGTAGGTGCGGCCGTCGCCCATCACGCCGACGGTCTTGACCGGCAGCAGCACCGCGAAAGCCTGCCAGATCGCGTCGTAGAGGCCATGCTTGCGGATCTGGTCGATATAGACGGCGTCCGCGTTGCGCAGGATGTCGAGCTTTTCCCTGGTGATGTCGCCGGGGCAGCGGATCGCGAGGCCCGGGCCCGGGAACGGGTGGCGGCCGACGAACACTTCGGGCAGGCCGAGCTCGCGGCCGAGCACGCGCACCTCGTCCTTGAACAATTCGCGCAAAGGCTCGACCAGCTTCATGTTCATGCGGGCCGGAAGGCCGCCGACATTGTGGTGCGACTTGATGGTCACCGACGGGCCGCCGGTGAAGGAGACGCTCTCGATCACGTCGGGGTAGAGCGTGCCCTGCGCCAGGAACTGCGCGCCGCCGATCTTCTTGGCCTCGGCCTCGAACACGTCGATGAACAGGCGCCCGATGGTCTTGCGCTTCGCTTCCGGATCGGTGACCCCATCGAGCTCGCCGAGAAACTCCTTCGACGCGTCCACATGGACCAGCGGGATGTTGTAGTGGTTGCGGAACAGGTCGACGACGGTCTTGGCCTCGTCGAGCCGCAGCAGGCCGTGATCGACGAACACGCATGTGAGCTGGTCGCCGATCGCTTCGTGGATCAACACCGCGGCGACAGCGGAATCGACGCCGCCGGAGAGGCCGCAGATCACCTTGCCCTTGCCCACCTGGGCGCGGATCTTCTCGATCGCCTCCTCGCGGAAGGCGCGCATGGTCCAGTCGCCGGAGAGCCCCGCGACCTTGCGCACGAAGTTGCGCAGCAGCTTGGCGCCGTCGGGCGTGTGCACCACCTCGGGGTGGAACATCAGGCCGTAATATTTCCGCTTCTCGTCCTGGATGATCGCGAACGGCGCATTCGGCGAGGTGCCGGCGACGGAAAAGCCGGGCGGCATTTTGGTGATGCGGTCGCCATGGCTCATCCAGACCTGGTGCTTCTCGCCGTGGTTCCAGATGCCGTCAAACAGGCAGCTGTCGGTCTTCACCTCGACATCGGCGCGGCCGAATTCGCGATGGTGTCCGCCCTCGACCTCGCCGCCGAGCTGGGCCGCCAAGGTCATCTGGCCGTAGCAGATGCCGAGCACGGGGACGCCGGATTCGAAGATCAACTGCGGGGCGCGCGGCGAGCCGGTCTCGTGGACTGACTCCGGACCGCCGGAGAGGATCACCGCTTTCGGCTTCATCTCCTTGAAGGCGGCCTCCGCCTTCTGGAACGGCACGATCTCGGAATAGACGCCCATCTCGCGGACGCGGCGGGCAATCAATTGCGTCACCTGGCTGCCGAAATCGACAATCAGAATCTTGTCATGCGCCGAGGCCACGGCGGGCGTCGACGATTCACGGGCTGTGTGCTGGGCTGTCATGGCAAGCAGATACGCGACACCGCCCGCCCCCGCAACCGCGCTCAGAGGCGCGCCCACATTCTTCTTTGGGCATGGACAAAGCGATATAGGTCAGTATTATTGACCTAATTTGACCATAAGCAACAAGGAGGAAACCGATGCCGGAGTTTCACGACCCGTCGCGCCTGCTGGCGCTCGGCCACGACTGGATCGCCGCCTGGAACGCGCGCGACCTCGAGCGCGTGCTGGCGCTGTATTCCGATGATACCGAGATGACCTCGGACCGGATCCCGGCATTCGGCTTCGGCGCATCGGGCACGGTGCGCGGCAAGGCGCAGCTGCGGGCCTATTGGAGCGCGGCGCTGGCGAAGCTGCCCGAGCTGCATTTCGAGCTGATCGACCTCTACGTGTCGCCCGACAGCGTCGTGGTGTTCTACCGGAACGAACGCGGCAAGAAGATCTGCGAGTATCTGCGGCTCGATGATCAGGGCAGGATCAGGCAGGGTTCGGCGAACCATCCGGTGCATTGAGGGTGTATGGATCGTAGGGTGGGTTAGCCGCAGGCGTAACCCGCCGAACCACGCGATGAGAAAGTCGGTGGGTTACGGCTTCGCCTAACCCACCCTACGCACCGGCGTCTCGATCAGGAGCCCGCGCATCATGAAAATCCCGACCTTGCCCTTCACCGTCACCGACTGGAGCCAAGTCGAGCCTTCGGTGCATCCCGGCGAGACCGGACAGGCGCTGTGGCGCACGCTCGATATCGGCGAGCTGCGGGTGCGGATGGTGGAGTATTCGCCCGGTTATCTCGCCGATCACTGGTGCGATCGCGGCCATGTGCTCCTGGTCGTCAAGGGCGAGCTCGACACCGAGCTGCGCGACGGCCGCAAATTCACGCTGAAGCCCGGCATGAGCTACCAGGTCTCCGATTTCGGCGACGCCGCGCATCGGTCGTCGACCAAGACCGGCGCGACCCTGTTTATCGTGGATTGAGCTGGTGCGGTTCCTTCGTCATTGCGTGGCTTGCTTCGTCGCTTCGTTGCTCGTAATGACGTGGAGGGAACTCGACGCTCACCTTCTCCGCCCCGCAACCTTCTTCACCTTGGTCTCCGACCACACCAGCGGCCTGCCGCTCTTCGACGGCAGCACGAGTTGGCCGACGGCGTGGCCGGCCTGGTCGAGCAGCACCGAATGGGTCTCGCCGCGCGCATAGAGATGCGCTTCGCCCCATTGCCTAAGGCCCACCACGATCGGGAACAGGTCGTGTCCGCGCCTGGTCAGCACATATTCCTGATAGGCGCTGCCGTCCGAGGCCGCGACCTGCTCGAGCACGCCAAGCTCGACCAGCTTGCGCAGCCGCGCCGTCAGCATGCCCTTTGCGATGCCGAGATTGGCCTGGAAATCGCCGAACCGGCGCAGGCCGTCGAACGCGTCGCGCACGATCAGCAGCGACCACCAGTCGCCGATCGCGTCCAGCGCACGCGCCACCGGGCATTCCGCCTTGGCGAATCCGGTCCGCTTCATCGCGCTCACCCTCCCTCGATCACGATTCCGAACTGGTCCTAAAATAAGACTAGACAGCGCTCGACGCAACTGGTCTCATTATAAGACCAGATTGGAATGTGGAGCGGACGTGCAATGACCACCCAGGATGCAACGACGGCTGGACCGGATACGTCCGGCGCCACGGCCGGACCACGGCTTTCCCCCGCGATCGTGCTGCTGTTCGCGATCGCCTGCGGGCTGAGCGTCGCCAACGTCTATTCGGCCCAGCCGCTGCTCGACACCATGGCGAGTGATCTCGGCATCACCCCGGCCGCGATCGGCATCGTGGTGACGCTGACCCAGATCGGCCTCGCCTTCGGCCTGATGCTGATCGTGCCGCTCGGCGACCTCTGGGACCGGCGCAAGCTGATCGTCGGCCAGATCGCGCTGTCGGCGATCGCGCTCGTCGTCGTCGGCACCGCGCCGAACGCCGTCGTGCTGTTCGGCGGAATGGCGCTGGTCGGGCTGCTCGCCGTCGTGATCCAGGTGATCGTCGCGTTCGCAGCGACCTTGGCCGCGCCGGCCGAGCGCGGGCAGACCATCGGCACCATCCAGAGCGGCGTCGTCTCCGGGATCCTGCTCGCCCGCTTCGCCTCGGGCGCGCTGGCCGATATCGGCGGCTGGCGCGTGGTCTACCTGACCTCGGCGGCGCTGATGCTGGTGATGGCGGCGCTGCTCGCGCGTGCTCTGCCCCGGCAGGCGCCGCAGCCGCTGGCCGGCGCGTCCTATGCCAAGCTGTTGCGCTCGACCGCCACGCTGTTCACCGAGGAGCCGGTGCTGCGCGAACGCGCGGTGTTCGCGCTGCTGGCATTCGCGAGCTTCAGCGCGTTCTGGAGCTCGATCGTGCTGCCGCTGGCCGCGCCGCCGCTGTCGCTGTCGCACACCACGATCGGGATGCTCGGGATCGCCGGCCTCGCCGGTGCGCTGGCGGCGCGCAATTCCGGCCGCCTCGCCGATCGCGGCTGGGGCCAGCGCACCACCGGATTGTCGCTGCTCTTGATGCTCGCCGGCTGGGCACCGATCGCCTGCCTCAACACCTCGCTCTGGCTGGTGCTGGTCGGCGTGGTCATGATCGACTTCGCGGTGCAGGCGATCCATGTCACCAACCAGAGCCTGATCGTCGCCACCCGTCCCGAGGCTTCGAGCCGCCTGATCGGGGTCTACATGGTGTTCTATTCGATCGGCAGCGGGCTCGGCGCGATCGCCTCGACCATCGTCTATGCGGCCGCGGGCTGGCTCGGCGTCTGCGCGCTGGGTGGTTCGATCAGCGCGGTTGCGCTGCTGTACTGGGTGATCGTGGTGAGCCGGATGCCGGCGCCTGTGGGGGCGTGCTCCGTGTCGTCGTAAAATCGTAGGGTGGATTGCGTAATCCACCGATCGCGGCATGCGGCACAAAGATGGTGGGTTACGCCTTTGGCTAACCCACCCTACGAAGCTAGGCCTTCTTCAGCACCGCGACGAAGAACCCGTCGGTGCCGGTGCGGCGCGGCGTCATCAGCAGGCCCTCCGGCGACAGCAACGCAGCCTCGCTGAACGCCTCAGCCTTGTCCCACAGCACCGATGCGGTCTGCTCCGGCGGCTGCACCGAGAACTCCGGATGCCCGGCGATGAAGGCCCTGACCTGCTCGCCGTTCTCCTCCGCCAGCACCGAGCAGGTGATGTAGGCGATGCGGCCGCCGGCCTTCACCAGCGGCGCGGCGCGTGCCAGCACCTCGGCCTGGTCCTTCAGCCGCACCTCGAGCGCACCGGGCCGCATCCGCCATTTGGCGTCGGGGTTACGGCGCCAGGTGCCGGTGCCGGTGCACGGCGCGTCGATCAGCACCAGATCGGCGGAGGCCTTGATGTCGGACAGCACCTCGTCCTCGCCGCGCGGCGTGCGGACGTCGCAATTGTGCACGCCGGCGCGCGACAGCCGCTCGTGGATCGGCGCCAGCTGGCGCTTGTCGCTGTCGGTCGCGATCAGCCGGCCCTTGCCTTGCATCTGAGCTGCGATCGCCAGCGTCTTGCCGCCGGCGCCGGCGCAGAGATCGATCACCTGCTCGCCGGGCTTGGCCGCCGAGAACAGCGCGGCGAGCTGCGAGCCCTCGTCCTGCACCTCGATGGCGCCCTTGATGAAGTCCTCCTCGGCATGGATGCCGGGATTGCGCGCGTCGGCGCCGAGCTCGATGCGCAGGCCGAGCGGCGACCACGGCGTTTCCCTGGCACCCAGATGCGACAGCCGCGGCAGCACCTTCTCGCGCTTGCCCTTCAGCGTGTTGACGCGCAGGTCGAGCGGCGCGCGGCTGGCCATCGCGGTTGCTTCCGCCGCGCGGTCGTCGCCGAACACCTTCGCCAGATGCGGGTCGAGCCAATCAGGATAATCGCCCGCGACATGCGCCGGCGCATCGGCGAGCGAGCGCGAGGTCAGCGCGGCCTCTTCCGCTGGGGTCAGCGGCTCCGGCGCGAACCGGCCGCCGTCGCACAGCGCCGCGATGGTCGCAACATCCATGCTGCGCTCGAGCTTGAGCATGCCGAGCACCCGCGAGCGGGCGCTGGCATCGTCCATCAACCAGGCCGCCGAGGATTGCCGGCGCAGCACGTCCCAGATCAGCCCGGAGATCGCCGCGCGATCGCCGGAGCCGGCATAACGGTGCGCGGTGCCCCATTCCTTCAGCGCCTTGGCGGCGGGAATGCGCTGTGCGTCGATGGTGGCGATCAATTCGATCGCGGCAGAAAGCCGGGCAGCGGGAGTCATCGTTCTCTTTCGGTTGGGCGCGTCAAATCAGCAGCAGGATCTTGAGCGCGAAATACAGCCACATCGCCGCCAACACCAGCACGCCGGCGAACCAGGCAAGCGAGCGCGGCCGCACGTCGTTGGAGGTGACGAATACCCCGGCATGGGCAAACCGCGTCACCACGAACACCCAGGACATCAGCACGATGAACAGATCGGCATGGCGCAGCGGCAGCGCAATGGCGATCAGGGCGTAGAACAGCACCGGCAGCTCGAACTGGTTGGCGAAGCAGTTGCCGATCTGGGTCGCCTTCGCCGGCCAGTTCGGCTCGCGCAGCGCGATGTCGGCCATCTTGGTCTCGCCGCTCGCCAGCGTCCGCGTGCGCAGCGTCGCCATCCCGAACAGCAGCGCGAAGGTGAGACCAATCTGGATGAAGACCGGCAATAGAACCATTTGAACCGACACGAAAAACCTCCCTCAGCCGCGGGCGCCCGGCCGCCCTCTTAGCCGCCACGGCCGCCCAATACAATCGAGCGCCCGGAGACGGGGTTGAACCATCCTCCGAGCCTCGGTGACCAACTCCCAGGACCAATGGCGGTTTCAGCCCTTCACGGATGACGCGATGAGCATCATCAGCCCGATCCTGGACGGCGCGGCCCAGGTGGCCGAGGCGCTCGGCACCATCCTCGCGCCCCTGTTCGAAACGATCGGCCCCGGCGCCGGCGGGCTCGGCGACGCGGCGGATGGCGGGCTCGGCATGATGATGTCGGGGCTGGCCGGCGTCGCCGCGGCGCTGCTGGTCGCGATCCTGCTCTCGATCTATTTCCGCAGCGGCTATCGCTCGACCGCCGACATCGTCAAGCACGGCGTCGCCACCGCGCTGCTGCTCGGCCTGCTCGGCTTTGCCGTCTACGACATGCGGCATGACGTGCGCGACTATTTCGGGCTCAACGCGCAGCCGGCCGTCGCCGGAACCAACCTGCCCGACACCGGACTATTCGGAAGCCGCGTGAGCCCGCCTGCCCCGCCGCCGCGCTGGATGAACCGGCTCTCGATCTAGGGTTCGGTGGCAGGATCGCGCCGACGCATCGAAAGCGCCGTCAAACAACACTTCAAACAAGCCATCAAACAGAGCACCGAACAAGACGTCGAAATCGTCATCGTTCCGACTTCGCGCCGACCTATCCTTCGGACGAAAGGATCGATGCATGTCCCAGTTTCGCCTGACCCAGATCTCCGACACCCACCTCGCTCGCCATCACACGCTGCTGATCGACAATTTTCATCGCGTCAGCGAGCACATCGACGCGACGCGGCCCGACCTGGTGCTCAACAGCGGCGACGTCTCGTTCGACGGGCCGACCAGCCGCAACGACATGGTGTTCGCCAAACAGTTGCACGACGCGCTGCCGGTCGACTGCCTCTATCTGCCCGGCAATCACGACATCGGCGACAATCCGTGCGCGGCCGGGCCTGTGCCTTCGCAACTGCCGACCGAGGAAACATGCGGTGCCTTCACCGCCGTGCTCGGCGAGGACCATTGGCAGTTCGACGCCGCCGGCTGGTGCTTCATCGGCCTCAATTCCCTGATCATGAACACCGGCCTCGACAGCGAGGCCGAGCAATTCGAATGGCTTGCCGCGGCGCTCGACAAGGCGGTCGGCAAGCCGGTGGCGCTGTTCGTGCACAAGCCGCTCTATCGCGACGTGCCCTACGATGCCGAGCGCGCCGAGACCTCGTTCCGCTACGTGCCGCAGCCGGCGCGGCGCCGCCTGATCGAGATGTTCGGCAAGGTCGATTGGCGGCTGGTCGGCAGCGGCCATGTGCACCAGCGCCGCGACTACACGTTCGAGCATGTCAGGCACGTCTGGGCACCCTCGGCCGGCTTCATCATCCCGGATGCGAAGCAGGAGGTGATCGGCATCAAGGAAGTCGGCCTGGTCGAGTACCGCTTCCAGCCCGACAGTTTCGAGGTTCGCCATGTCAGGGCGAAGGGTCAGGTCGATGTCGACCTCGACATGCTGCACGGCAAGCAGCCGGCCTGAGCGGCGTCAGCTTCGCGCCGCGTCGTGCAGGTCCCGCTTGATGACGGTGAGCAGCGCCTGCAACGAGTCCTTGTCGGGCTGCGGTGCTGAGACTGCCGGACGCGCGTGCGGCGATGGCGGCGAGCGCATCGGTTCGGCGCTCGCCTCATGCTCCACGAATTTTCCGTGCAGGACGTCGTCGCGCCGGCCCATGACGAACATCGTCGCCCAATAGCCAACGGCGAGGAGGATGACCGCGAAGACAACAGCTTCAAAAACCATGGCTACACCTGAAATATAGCCATACTGAATCAACTGCCCCGGGTCCCCGTCAAGCAAATGGGGGCCGAAAAGCCCCCAAAAGCCTGCCAATGTGGCGTATTTGATACTTTGTTGCGCGGAATAAGAGCTTCGGGCCCCCCTTAGCTCAGGCCTTGTCCGGCCCGACCCGGACCAGCTGCTTGCCGAAATTGGCGCCCTTGAGCAGGCCCATGAAGGCCTCCGGCGCGCTGTCCAGGCCCTCGGTCACGAACTCCTTGTACTTGACCTTGCCCTCGCGCACCCACTGCGACATGTCGCGCAGGAAGTCGCCATGCATGGCGGCGAAGTCGCTGACGATGAAGCCGCGGAAGGTCAGCCGCTTGGTCAGGATGTTGCGCATCATCGCGCCGGCCCATTTCGGCGCGTGCGCCTCGGTGTCGTTGTAATGCGCGATCAGGCCGCAGACCGGAATCCGCGCGAACGCATTGAGCAGCGGAAACACCGCGTCGAACACCGCACCGCCGACATTCTCGAAATAGACGTCGATGCCCTTCGGGCAGGCTTCCTTCAGCTTGGCGGCGAGATTGGGATCGCGATGGTCGAGGCACTCGTCGAAGCCGAGCTCGTTCTTGACGTAGGCGCACTTGTCCTTGCCGCCGGCAATGCCGACCGCGCGCGCCCCCTTGATCTTGGCGATCTGGCCGACCGCCGATCCGACCGCACCGGAGGCACCGGCAACCACCACCGTCTCACCCGGCTGCGGCTTGCCGATCTCGAGCAGGCCGGTATAGGCGGTCATGCCGGGCATGCCGAGCACGCCGACGGCGGTCGAGATCGGCGCGATCTTCGAATCGATCTTGGCGAGGCCCTTGCCGTCCGACAGCACATGGGTCTGCCAGCCCGCGCGCGACAGCACGATATCGCCCTTGGCAAAGCCGGGATTGTTGGACGCGATCACCTCGCTCACGGTGCCGCCTTCCATCACGCCGCCGACCGGCACCGGCGCGGCATAGGACGGACCGTCGGCCATGCGGCCGCGCATATAGGGATCGAGCGACAGCCAGATGGTGCGGAGCAGCACCTGCCCATCACCCGGCACCGGCGGCGTGTAGTCCTCGAGCCTGAAATTGGCCGGCGTGGGCTCGCCGTGCGGACGCGAAGCCAGAACGATGCGCTTTCCTTCTGATTTTCCTTGGGACATGCGGATTTCCTCTCGAGGTGATTGGTTTCGTGGCGCACACGTAGTCACGCAATCCACCTCCCCGCAAGGGAGATGGATTTGCTGTTTTCGTGCGATGCTGTTTGAAATGTTGTTTGAAATGACGGGCGTCATTTCGGAAGGGCGCAAACGCAGACTCTCAAGGTCGTCATTCCGGGGCGTGCGAAGCACGAGCCCGGAATCCATTCCTCCACCAACGACGCAGCCCGATGGATTCCGGGCTCTCGCTTTCGCGAGCTCCGGAATGACGACAGTTGGTGTTTACACCCCGCCCGGATAGTTCGGGGCTTCGCGCGTGATGGTCACGTCGTGGACGTGGCTTTCGCGCAGGCCGGCGCCGGTGATGCGGACGAATTCGGCCTTGTCGTGGAAGTCCTTGATGTCCTTGGCACCGACATAGCCCATCGCGGCGCGCAAGCCGCCGGCGAGCTGGTGCATCACATTGCCGACCGGGCCCTTGTACGGCACCTGGCCCTCGATGCCCTCAGGCACGAGCTTCAGCGAGTCCTTGATGTCCTGCTGGAAGTAGCGGTCGGCCGAGCCGCGCGCCATCGCGCCGACAGAGCCCATGCCGCGATAGGCCTTGTAGGAGCGGCCCTGCCACAGGAAGACTTCGCCCGGCGTCTCGTCGGTGCCGGCGAGCAGCGAGCCGACCATCGCGATGTCGGCGCCGGCGGCGAGCGCCTTGGCAAGGTCGCCGGAATATTTGATGCCGCCGTCGGCGATCACGGGCACGTCGGCCTTCTTCGCTGCCGCCACCGCATCCATGATCGCGGTGAGCTGCGGCACGCCGACGCCGGCGACGATGCGCGTGGTGCAGATCGAGCCCGGGCCGATGCCGACCTTGATGCAGTCGGCGCCGGCATCGATCAGGGCCTGCGCGCCGCCTTCGGTGGCGACGTTGCCGGCGACGACCTGCACCGCGTTGGAGAGCCGCTTGATGCGGTTGACGGCGTTGAGCACATGGCGCGAATGACCGTGCGCGGTGTCGACCACGACGACGTCGACGCCGGCGTCGATCAGCCGCTCGGTGCGCTCATAGCCGGTCTCGCCGACCGTGGTGGCGGCAGCGACGCGGAGACGGCCCTGCGCATCCTTGCAGGCCAGCGGATGGGCAACCGCCTTCTCGATGTCCTTGACGGTGATCAGGCCGACGCAGCGATATTGGTCGTCGACGACCAGGAGCTTCTCGATGCGATGCTGGTGCAGCATCCGCTTCGCCTCGTCCTGGCTGACGCCCTCGCGCACAGTGACGAGGTTCTCGTGCGTCATCAGCTCCGAGACCTTCTGGCGGGGATCGCTGGCAAAGCGTACGTCGCGGTTGGTCAGGATGCCGACCAGCTTGCCCGGCACGTTCTTGGCGGCACCGGTGACGACCGGAATGCCGGAGATGCCGTTTTCCTTCATCAGCGTCAGCGCGTCGGCCAGCGTGGCGTCGGGGCCGATGGTCAGCGGATTGACCACCATGCCGGATTCGAACTTCTTGACCTGGCGCACCTGGGCCGCCTGCCCCTCGGGATCGAAGTTGCGATGGATGACGCCGAGGCCGCCGGCCTGCGCCATCGCGATCGCCATGCGCGCTTCGGTGACGGTGTCCATCGCGGACGCCATGATCGGGATATTGAGCGAAATCGCGCGGGTGACGCGCGAACGGATATCGGCTTCCGATGGAAGAATGTCGGACAGACCGGGCTTCAGAAGCACATCGTCGAACGTGAAGGCTTCGCGGATAGCCGGAAATCCCGTGGCCATTGCCAACTCCTTATCTGCGGTCCAGCCGCGATGGTCTTACGGATGAACGCCGCCTGCGGCGACGCTCGCTGCGTCACCGTCGAATCGGCGCCCATCGGTGGGGTTGACGCTGGTCGATAGCATGGCGGCATGACGAATCAAAGTGTTTGCCAGCCATGCACAGGCTTTTTACGGGGCCCGGCGGCCCGCTCAACGATAACCCTGCGGCGGCCCATACCGGCGGATCGCCTCGACCACCTCGCGGTGGCGGCGATCCTCCCGCTTCATGTGGACCGCGATCAGCGCATGGGCCGACGGCACCAGCAGCAAGATGTGGAAAAACAGCCCGAAAATCGCGCAAAATACTATCAGGACCAGATTGAAGATGGCCGAAAACGGCTGTCCGTTCAGGAGCAGCCCGATCGGCGGCAGCAGAGCGGCAAGGACGTAGATCACGGCGCACACCTCCAACGCTGGCGGATGCATAGCAGCGTCACGCAGGATTTAGGGCGTTTGGCCGGTTCCGCAATAGCGTGGCCGAAGGCAGGATGATACAGCCCCCTCGCCCGCCTTTTTCAGCACAGCCGTCCTATTTTGATGAACAAACAACGCCTGATCCCGCTCATCGTGGCCACTGCCCTGTTCATGGAAAACATGGACTCCACGGTGATTGCGACCTCGCTGCCGGCGATCGCCGCCGATATCGGCACCAGCCCCCTGACGCTGAAGCTCGCGATCACGTCCTACCTGCTGTCGCTCGCGGTGTTCATCCCGGCGAGCGGCTGGACCGCGGACCGCTTCGGCGCCCGCATCGTGTTCGCCGGCGCGGTCGCCGTGTTCATGCTGGGCTCGATCGGCTGCGCGCTGTCGTCCTCGGTGACCGATTTCGTGTTCGCGCGCATCCTGCAAGGCCTCGGCGGCGCGATGATGACGCCTGTTGGGCGGTTGGTGCTCTTACGCTCGGTCGACAAGAGCGCATTGGTCAACGCGATGGCGTGGGTGACGGTGCCGGCGCTGGTAGGCCCGGTGATCGGGCCACCGCTCGGCGGCTTCATCACCACCTATTTCTCCTGGCACTGGATCTTCCTGATCAACATCCCGATCGGGCTGCTCGGCATCTTCCTGGCGCTGAAATATATCGACCCGATCAAGAGCGAAGACCCCGAGCGTTTCGACCTGATGGGGCTGGTGCTGGCCGGCATCGGCCTTGCCGGCATCGCGTTCGGGCTGTCGGTCGCGGGCCTCAATCTGTTGCCGTGGCCGATCGTCGCGGCGCTGGTCGGGGTCGGCTCGATCTCGATGACGCTCTACGTGCTGCATGCGCGGCGGACCGGATCGCCGGTGCTGGATTTTTCGCTGCTGCGGCTGCCGACCATGCGCGCCTCGATCGTCGGCGGCTTCATGTTCCGGCTCGGCATCGGCGCACTGCCGTTCCTGCTGCCGCTGCTGATGCAGGTCGGCTTCGGCCTGTCGCCGTTTCAGTCCGGCCTCGTGACGTTTGCCTCCGCGGTCGGCGCCATGGGCATGAAGACGCTGGCGGCGCGGATCATCAAGGCGTTCGGCTTCCGCAACATGATGACGGTCAACGCGGTGGTCAGCTCGGCTTTCCTCGCCGCCTGCGCGCTGTTCACGATCTCGACGCCGCTGATGCTGATCTTCACCATCCTGGTGGTCGGCGGCTTCTTCCGCTCACTGCAATTCACCGCGATCAACACCGTCGCCTATGCCGAGGTCGAGGCGCCGCAGATGAGCCGCGCCACCACCCTCGTCAGCGTCAACCAGCAGCTCGCGGTGTCCGCCGGCGTCGCGGTCGGCGCGTTCTCGGTCGAAACCGTGCTGGCAATGCATCACCAGACCGAGCTCTCCGCCGACGTGTTCGGGCCGGCCTTCATCGTGGTGTCGCTGATCTCGGCGGCTTCGGCCTGGTTCTTCTGGCAGATGCCGGCCGATGCCGGCAATGAAATCTCCGGCCGCAAGCCGCTCGACATCTCGAGCCGCAAGGGCGCCGAGAAACGCGCCGCCACCGACGCCGTCAAGACGGCGACCGAGAACACCCAGAACGCGCGGGATCAGCGACTGGGGTGATCGAGCCGGGGTGACGGCCTCGATCCGGCCGCCCAGGTGCGATGCCGGATCACGCTACAGATTTGGAATTTGTAGTCGCTGAAGAAGTCCGCAATGCCGCGCCGCTTGGCCTTGGCATGCTCGGGATCACGTCGCCATTGCTCCAGCGCTTCTTCGGTTTCGAACTCGACGATCGTCACGCGCTCGCCGTCTTCGGCAACGAAGCCCTTGTGGGCAATGTAGCCGGGGACGGTCCGGGCCAGCTCGCTCATCTGCTTTGCCATCGGCCCGTATTCGTCTTGAACGCCGGGATTCAGTCGCGAGCGAAATATGGTGACGATCATGAGCGCCTTCCTGTGCACAGTCGTTCGAGATCGCCGGAGGCGTCCGCCACCCCCGACGCCGCAAACTATGCCGCCAGCCAGCACACCAAATCAAATGCATACTCCCGATTATGATTATGCAAAGAATCTAAGCCAGCTTCGCTTTCAATTCGTCAGTCAGCAATGCGATCGCCGGGTCGAAACGCCCCGGTGCCGCGTTGCGGATCAAGGTCACCACGGCAGGCAACGAGAAGTCCATCACGTCCAAGATGCGCAGCGCGCGGCGGTGCGGGCTTTGCTCGAATTGACGACGCGGCACCAGACCCAATCCGCCGCTTTGAGCAAGCAGCGACAATTGGAGATCCTCACCAAACACCTCAGCCGCGACGTGGATTGGCAGGTGGAGCCGGTCGAAGAATTTGATCAGAGCCGCGCGGCAACCGCAGCCCGGCGGGTTGAGGAACCAACCCTGCCCCGAAAGGTCACGCAGCCGATAACGATCGTCGCGGCGCTTCGCCGATAATTTCGCGGGGCCGACGATGACGACCTGCTCGGCGCCGAGCGCTACGCCAGTCAACCCTGGCGGAAGCGTATGCGCATCGGTCAAGAGGCCGATTGCGCAGTCGAGCGATCCGTTGCGCACATCTTCGATGAGACCAGCACTCCAATTCGAGCTGATCTGCAATCTGATCCGAGGGAACGTCCGCCGTAGAGCATCGAGCGGCGTGGTCAGGACGATTTCGCCAAGACCATGCGCGATCCCGGCCTTCAGATCGCCGGCTGGATCAGCCGCGTTCGTGGTGCAGCTCTCCAGTTCGGCGACCGCGGTCAGAACCTTCCGGCAATGTTCGAGGACATGGTTCCCGAGCGTGGTGAGAACCGCCGGCTTGACGGCGCGATTGAACAGCGGCGCGTCGCCGATCGCCGCCTCGAAGTTCTGGATGCGACGGGTCGTGGCCGGCTGCGTCAGATTGAGACGCGCAGCCGCGCGGTTCACGGACCCCGTTTCGGCGACTGCTACGAAAGCTTCGATGTCCTGCAAGTTCATAAACAGGAATTATAATCAATCCTTGATTATGCAGAAAGCATCAAAGACACGGCTCTCCGTCACGAATTCACGACGGAGGCGGCTGCTGCCCTCGAAACCCCGTCGCGAGCACGTAACGCTCGGACGAATCCTGCCGGCTCGCGGACGGCTTGACGTGGCGCACAGCGGCGAAATCGCGCTTCAGCTGCGCTACCAACTCGGCGTCGGCGCCGCTCTGGAATACTTTTGCCAGGAACGTGCCGCCGGGATTGAGCACCTCGCCGGCGAAATGCGCGGCGGTCTCGACCAGGCCGATGATACGCAGTTGGTCGGTCTTGCGATGGCCGGTGGTGTTGGCTGCCATGTCGGACATCACGAAATCGGCGCGGCCACCCATCATCGCGATCAGCTTTTCCGGCGCGTCGTGATCGAGGAAGTCGAGCTGCGCGAACGTGACGCCCGGGATCTCGCCCATCTCCAGCAGATCGATCGCGACCACCTTGCCCTTGCCGTCGGCGGCTCCAGTACGCTTGGCCGCGATCTGGCTCCAGCCGCCCGGCGCGGCGCCGAGGTCGACCACCGTCATGCCCGGCTTGAGCAGGCGATATTTGTCGTCGATCTCGAGCAGCTTGAAGGCCGCGCGCGAGCGGTAGCCCATCGCCCTGGCCTTCGCGACGTAGGGATCGTTGAGCTGGCGCTCGAGCCAGAGTTTCGAGGACAGCTTGCGCTTGCCGCCGCTCTTGACCGTGACGTGCAGCCGCCCGGTGGTGTCTTTCGCCATTCTATTTTCTCTTCTCCCTCGCCCCGCTCTTGCGGGGAGAGGGCTGGGGTGAGGGGCTGCCTCGTCAAGGAAAGTGAGAGATGCATTCTCGGAGAGTCCCCTCACCCGGATCCTGCGCTTCGCGCAAGATCCGGCCTCTCCCCGCGAGCGGGGCGAGGCAAGAGAAGCTCTAGCACGCCCGCAGCGCGCCGTCCTCGCGCATCATCTCGACCAGCATGCCCTCGCGCAAGCCGCGGTCGGCAACCCGCAGCCGCGGCAGCGGGAACGCGTTGCGGATCGCATCGAGGATCGCGCAGCCGGCGAGCACCAGGTCGGCCCGCTCGACGCTGATGCAATTGTTGTTGACCCGTGCCTCATAGCTCATGCCGAGCAGCTTCTGGATCGTCGCGGTGACCTCGCAATCGTCCATCCAGATGCCGTCGATGCGGCGGCGGTCGTAGCGCGACAGATTGAGGAACACGCCGGCGAGCGTGGTGACGGTGCCCGAAGTGCCGAGCATGTGCATGTCGCGCAGGTCCCTGCCGTGCTCGGCGGCGAACGGCGCGACATGGCGGGCGACCTCGTCGATCATCCGCGCATAGAGGTCCTTGGTGACGACCTTGCCGCCGAAATGCTCGGCCAGCGTGACGACGCCGAGCGGGATCGACATCCACGCCCTGATGCGCGGCGGCGTACCCGGCGCATCGGGATCGCGCTCGATCCGGACCAGTTCGGTCGAGCCACCGCCAATGTCGAACAGGATGGCGCCCCGTCCCCTGGGATCGAGCAGCGGCGAGCAGCCGATCACGGCAAGCGTCGCCTCGGTCTCGCGATCGATCACCTCGAGCTCGATGCCGGTTTCGGCCGCGACGCGGGCGCGGAAGCTGTCGGCATTGCCGGCGGCGCGGCAGGCCTCGGTGGCGATCAGCCGCAGCCGGCGGGCCTTGCGATAGCGGATTTTGTCGCTGCAAATGGCGAGCGCGGCGATCGCGCGCTCGATCGCCGCCTCGCTGATCGAACCGGTCGCGGCGATACCCTCGCCGAGCCGGATGATCCGCGAGAAGGAATCGACCACGCGGAACCCATCGCCGGTGGGACAGGCGATCAGCAGCCGACAATTGTTGGTGCCAAGGTCGAGCGCGGCGTAGACGCCACTTTCCGCGGCTGCCGCAACCAACCCTGACGGGGCTTCGCCGGCCGGCGGGCCGTCACAAAGCCGCAAATCGTCCTTCATCAAAACTGTCTTTCCGCAGGACCGCCCGCCGAGCGATCGGGCCCGCCGAATAATTACCGTTCACGGAAACTTTAGCAGCGCCAAGGGCCTGCGCAAACTCTGTTCACATTGGGTCCATGTCCAATCGGGCGTTGTCGTTAAGGCGGGTGTGCGTTATCTCCACAGCGCCCCCAAACCCCAGCAAATCCGGGCATTTCAGGTCATTTTCCGATGCAAGATCACACGCCGCCCGCTTCCCTCGACAACGCTATCGCACTGCAAAAATACGGTGTCGGGCAGCCTGTTCGACGAAAGGAGGACGACACCCTGGTGCGCGGCAAGGGCAAATACACCGACGATTTCTCCCTGCCCGGCCAGGCCATCTGCTGGATGGTCCGCTCCTCCCATGCCCATGGAATCATCAAGGGGATCGACACGGCGGCCGCCAAGGCGATGCCGGGCGTGCTCGGCGTCTGGACCGGCGCCGATCTTGAGGCGGTCGGATACAAGCCCTTCACCTGCGGACTGCCGCTGAAGAGCCGCGATGGCTCGCCGCTGCTACAGACCAACCGACCGGCGCTCGCGACCGACAAGGTGCGTTTCGTCGGCGATCCCGTCGCCTTCGTGGTCGCGGAAACCGCGGCGCAGGCCCGCGACGCCGCGGAGGCCGTCGAGGTCGACATCGAGCCGCTGCCGGCGGTGACCGATGCGGCCGAGGCCTCCCAGCCCGGCGCGCCGCAGCTCTATGACAACATCCCGAACAACGTCGCGCTGGACTACCATTACGGCGACGCGGCCAAGATCGACGCGGCATTCGCCGCCGCCGCGCACGTCACCAAGCTCGACATCGTCAACACCCGCGTCGCCGTGGTCTCGATGGAGCCGCGCGTCGCGCTGGCGCATTACGACAAGGCCACCGAACGCTTCACGCTACAGGTGCCGACCCAGGGCGTCTCCGGCAACAAGGCGATCCTGGCGCGGCTGCTCAACGTGCCGGCCGACAAGGTGCGGATCCTGACCGGCAATGTCGGCGGCTCGTTCGGGATGAAGAACCTGAACTATCCCGAATACACCTGCATCGCGCATGCGGCGCGCGAGCTCGGCCGTCCGGTGAAATGGCTGGACGAGCGCTCGACCAGCTTCCTGTCCGACAGCCAGGGTCGCGCGCAGCTGATCCATGCCGAGCTCGCACTTGACGCCGACGGCAAATTCCTCGCGGTGCGGCTGTCCGGCTACGGCAATCTCGGCGCTTACATCACCGGCGTCGCGCCGGGCCCGCTGTCACTCAACACCGGCAAGAACCTCGCCAGCGTCTACCGCACGCCGCTGCTCGGCGTCGACATCAAGACGGTCGTGACCAACACCACGCTGATGGGCGCCTATCGCGGCGCCGGCCGGCCCGAGGCCAATTACTACATGGAGCGGCTGATCGACACCGCCGCCGACGAGATGGGCATCAACCGCTTCACCCTGCGGAAGCGCAATTTCATCAAGCCGTCGCAACTGCCGTTCCCCGCCGCATCCGGCGTCACCTATGACAGCGGCGATTTCGCCGGCGTGTTCCAGAAGGCGCTGGAGATCTCCGACTACGACAACTTCGCCAAGCGCAAGAAGGAGAGCAAAAAGAGCGGCAAGCTGCGCGGCATCGCCGTCGGCTCCTATCTCGAGGTCACCGCGCCACCGTCCGGCGAACTCGGCAAGATCACCTTCGAGCCCGACGGCTCGGTGAAGCTCACCACCGGCACCCTCGATTACGGCCAGGGCCACGCCACGCCGTTCGCGCAGGTGCTGTCCGAGCAGCTCGGCGTTCCCTTCGAGAAGATCACGCTCGAACAGGGCGACAGCGACCTCGTGCGGTTCGGCAACGGCACCGGCGGCTCGCGCTCGATCACGGCGACCGGACAGGCGATCGTCGAGGCCTCGGCACTGGTCGTCGAGAAGGGCAAGAAGGCGGCCGCGCACATGCTGGAGGCGTCCGAGGCCGACATCGAGTTCGGCCAGGGCCGCTTCACCATCGCCGGCACCGACCGCTCGATCGGCATCATGGAGCTCGCCGAGCGGATGCGCACGGGCAAGATGCCGGAGGGCACGCCCGAGACGCTCGACGTCGATCACGCCACCAAGGAGACGGCGTCGACCTTCCCGAACGGCTGCCATGTCGCGGAGGTCGAGATCGATCCCGACACCGGCGTGACGCGGATCGTGCGTTACTCGGCGGTCAATGATTTCGGCACCGTGGTCAACCCGATGATCGTCGCCGGCCAGCTCCATGGCGGCGTCGCGCAGGGCATCGGCCAGGCGCTGATGGAGGAAGTCAGCTACGACGCCTCCGGCCAGCCGATCACCGGCTCGTTCATGGACTACGCACTGCCGCGCGCCGGTGACGTGCCGTCGATGCAGGTCGGCGATCACCCCTCGCCGGCAAAGTCCAATCCGCTCGGCACCAAGGGCTGCGGCGAAGCCGGCTGTGCCGGCAGCCTCGTCTGCATCGTCAACGCCGTGGTCGACGCGCTGTCCGAGTACGGCATCAAGCACATCAACATGCCGCTGACGCCGGAGCGCGTCTGGCGCGCGATCCAGGACGCCAAGGCGAACGCGGCGTAACGGCGCGCCCTGCTCTACCGTCACTCACCGCCGTCATCGCCCGCGAAAGCGGGCGATCCAGTATTCCAGAGACAGCAGTTACTTACTGAGAAGCCGCGGCGTACTGGATCCCCGCTTTCGCGGGGGATGACAGTTGTTGGTGCGGCGAGGTTTTGCCTCCTCCCGCTACGCCGCCGCCTGCTCGCGCGGTTGAACAATCGCGATGTGCCAGCAATGCGCGAGCGGGATGCCGTTGCCGAGCACCAGCGCGTCGAGCTCGACGAAGCGGTGGCCCTTCTTGTCGTAATTGCCGGTGACCTTGGCACGCGCCGTCAGCTCGTCGCCGATCTTGCCGGCCGAAAATAGCTGCATCCTGGTGCCGACATGGATCCAGGGCCCGAGGATCGCATTGTCGACCAGCACCTTGTTCATCACCCGCGGCAGCAGCCCGGGATGGCCGAGGCCTTCACGCAGATAGATCGGGTCGGTCTCCCTGATGTCGGCGAGATACTCCTTGGCTGCGTCGCCCGACCAGTCGCGCGGGATGACGCCGAGCCACTTGCCCTGTTCGTAGGACGACGCACTGACCGGCTTGCGCTCCGCGACAGCGGCCACCTGCCTGTAATCGCCGATATTGACCTTTGGCGTCGAGGCCGGCAGCGACGCAGTACCGGTGGCGCAGAGTTCGCCGCGGCTGAAGAGCTCGATCGAAAGCCCATTGCCGGTCTCCTGGCCGGTCAGCTCCGCGGTCTCGCCGTCATAGACCGGCTTGATGAAGCGCGCCTCGATCAGGCCGCGTTCCAGGAAGTCGCGGCCCCATTTCTCGACCGGCAAGTGCATCATGTAGGCCATCACATCGACGCCGGGCACCAGGCCGCCGGAAAAGCCGAACTTCCGCGCCACCGTGTCGTCGTGGATCTTGTTCTCCGAGAGCTTCGAGGTGTTGTAGGCCGAGACGCGATAGGTCTGCGCTGCCGTCTTCGAATCCATGGGGTTTCCCCTTATTTCGGTTGTTTTTCCCAGGCAATCGTAGTCGAAGCTATCCGCGTGGCAAGCCTCTCGTTTTGCTCGCAATTTTCCGCCCGATGGAGTACACGCAGGCCGCGCCCGCGAACCGTTGAATCGATGACTGAATCCACTGCCCCCACCCGCATCTATGTCGACGCCGACGCCTGTCCGGTGAAGGACGAGATCTACCGCGTCGCGATCCGGCTCGGCGTGCCCGTCAGCGTGGTCGCGGGCAATTTCATCGGCGTCCCGCAGGACCCGCTGATCGAGCGCATCGCCGCCGGTTCCGGCATGGACGCCGCCGACGACTGGATCGCCGAACGCGCCCACGCCGGCGACGTCGTGATCACAGCCGACATTCCCCTGGCGAGCCGCTGCGTCAAGGCCGGCGCCGATGTGATCGCGCCAAATGGAAAACCGTTCACGGAACAGTCGATCGGCATGACGCTGGCGGTACGCAATCTGATGACCGATCTGCGTTCGTCCGGTGAAATCACCGGCGGGCCGAAATCCTATTCGCCGCGCGACCGCTCGACGTTTCTGTCGACGCTCGACCAGACCATCCGCCGCATCCAGCGCCGCCGCGCCGAGCAGGCGACGACGAACCAGCAAAGTTAGCGCGATGGCTCCGCCTCCTCTCATCCAGCTCAAGGACATCAGCCTGACCTTCGGCGGCACGCCACTGCTGTCGGGTGTCGAACTGTCGGTCTCCGCGGGCGAGCGCGTCTGCCTGATCGGCCGCAACGGCTCCGGCAAGTCGACGCTGCTGCGGATCGCCGCAGGCCTGGTCGAGCCCGATGCGGGCAGCCGTTTCGTGCAGCCCGGCGCCACCATCCGCTATCTGCCGCAGGAGCCGGATTTCGGCGAGCACAAGACGACGCTGTCCTATGTCGAGGCCGGCCTCGGCCCCGGCGACGATCACTACCAGGCGCGCTATCTGCTCGAACAGCTCGGCCTGAGCGGCGAGGAAGATCCGGCGCATGTCTCCGGCGGCGAGGCGCGCCGCGCGGCGTTGGCGCGGGTGCTGGCGCCCTCGCCCGACATCCTGCTGCTCGACGAGCCGACCAACCATCTCGACCTGCCGACCATCGAATGGCTCGAAGGCGAACTGGAGAGCCGCCGCTGCGCGCTGGTCCTGATCAGCCATGACCGCCGCTTCCTGACCAACCTGTCGCGCTCGACCGCCTGGCTCGACCGCGGCCAGATCCGCCAGATCGACCGCGGCTTCAGCGCTTTCGAGGCGTGGCGCGACGAGGTGCTGGAGGAAGAGGAGCGCGAGCAGCACAAGCTCGACCGCAAGATCGTCAACGAGGAGCACTGGCTGCGCCACGGCGTCTCCGGCCGCCGCAAGCGCAACGTCAAGCGGCTCGGCAATCTGTTTGCGCTGCGCGACCAGCGCCGCGACTATCGCGGCGTCACCGGCAATGCCACGCTCGCCGCCGCCGAGGCCGAGAAATCCGGGCGCCTGGTGATCGAGGCCAAGAGCATCGCCAAGGCGTTTGGCGAGCGCAAGATCGTCGACGGCTTCTCGACCCGGATCCAGCGCGGCGACCGGCTCGGCATCGTCGGCCCGAACGGCGCCGGCAAGACCACGCTGGTGCATCTGTTGATCGGCAACGATCCGCCCGACTCCGGGACGGTACGGCTCGGCGCCAATATCGAGATGGCGACGCTCGACCAGCACCGCGAGAGCCTCGATCCGAAGCTGACGCTCGCCGAAGCCCTGACCGGCGGCCGCGGCGATCACGTGATGGTCGGCGACAAGTCGAAGCACGTGATCGGCTACATGAAGGACTTCCTGTTCGCGCAGGAGCAGCGCGGCACGCCGCTCGAAGCGCTCTCCGGCGGCGAGCGCGGCCGCCTGATGCTGGCGCGCGCGCTGGCAAAGCCGTCGAACCTGCTCATCCTGGACGAACCGACCAACGACCTCGATCTGGAAACTCTCGACGTGCTCGAGGAGATGCTCGGCGACTATGACGGCACCGTGATCCTGATCAGCCATGACCGCGACTTCCTCGATCGCGTCGTGACATCGGTGATCGTGCCGGAAGGCCAGGGACGCTGGATCGAATATGCCGGCGGCTACTCGGACATGCTGGCGCAGCGCGGCGCCGACGTGAAGCGTGAGACGATCAAGACGGAGATCGTGGCCGAAGAGAAGAAGGAAGCCAGGGCCGCGGTGCCCGCTGCCGCGCCAAAACGCCGGCTGAACTTCAACGAGAAGCACGCGCTGGAGACGTTGCCGAAGACGATCGACAAGCTCCACGCCGAGATCGCAAGGCAACAGAAGCTGCTCGACGATCCCGACCTCTATGCCAAGGATCGCAAGAAATTCGACGCCGCGTCCGCCGCGATCGCCAAGGCGCAGCAAGAACTCGCCGCCGCCGAGGACCGATGGCTCGAGCTCGAAGTGCTGCGCGAAGAGATCGAACAGGCGTGATGTGTAGGATGGGTAGAGCGCAGCGAAACCCATCATGCCGCCATACGGATAAACGCCGATGGGTTTCGCTTCGCTCTACCCATCCTACGAGGCCGGAGAAGAAGGACAGATCATGACCACGCCCCTCGCCGCCAAGATCGCCAAGGACTACGGCACGCCCTGCGCCGTGATCGACATGGACCGGGTCGAGCGCAACATCGCGCGGATCCAGAAGGCCTGCGACGAGGCCGGCATCGCCAACCGGCCGCACATCAAGACCCACAAGAATCCGATGCTGGCGCAGCTTCAGATCAAGGCCGGCGCCAAGGGCATCACCTGCCAGAAGCTCGGCGAGGCCGAGATCATGGCGGAGAGCGGCATCGACGACATCCTGATCAGCTACAACCTGCTCGGCGACGAGAAGATGGCGCGGCTCGGCGCGCTGCAAGGCAAGGCCAACGTCACCGTTGCGGCCGACAATTCGGTGGTGGTCGGCGACCTGCCGAAGGCGGCAACGGCCTCCGGCCGCCCGCTCTCGGTGGTGGTCGAGTGCGACACCGGCCGCAAGCGCGCCGGCGTCGAGACCCCGGCCGAGGCGATCGCGCTGGCGCGCGAGATCGCAGCCTCGAAGGGTCTGCACTTCGCGGGCTTCATGCTGTATCCGACCGAGACCGGCTGGGCAGACGCGCAGAAGTTCTATGACGAGGCGCTGGCCGGCGTGCGCACCCACGGCCTGGATGCGACCATCGTTTCCACCGGCGGCACGCCGAACCTGAAGAACCTCGGCAAACTGAAGGGCGGCACCGAGCATCGTTTCGGCACCTATATCTACAACGACCGCATGCAGGTCGCGGCCGGCAGCGCGACCTGGGACGACTGCGCCCTGCACATCTATTCCACCGTGGTCAGCCGCGCTGGTCCCGAGCGCGGCATCCTCGATGCCGGCTCCAAGACGCTGACCACGGATACCGGCGGCCTCGAAGGCCATGGCCTGATCCTCGAACATCCCGAGGCCAAGATCGCGCGCTTCGCCGAGGAGCACGGCTTCCTCGATCTCTCCCGCAGCAACACCCGCCCCAATGTCGGCGACGTGGTGCGGATCGTGCCCAATCACGTCTGCGTCGTCGTCAACATGATGGACGAAGTCGTGATGGTGCGCGGCGACGAGATCATCGGCGCGTTGCCGGTGACGGCGCGCGGCAAGTTGCGTTAGCCGACACGGTAGGATGGGTAGAGCGCAGCGAAACCCATCATGTTTCCGCAGGCATCAAAGGCGATGGGTTTCGCTACGCTCTACCCATCCTACGCATCTACCCGCGCATGAGCGCCTGCAACTCCTGATCCAGCGCCGAACGAAACACCTCGATCGGCCGCGCCAGGCGGCCGGCGGGCGGACGGTGCACGATCCAGGCGCGCACCGCGGGATTGAAATCCCGGATTCGCACCGTCTTCAGCCGGCTGCGGATCGCACTGCGCCTGACCGCGACCGGCGTCACGACGCCGATGCCCAGCCCGCGCGCGACCAGCGACAACCGCAATTCGCTGTCCAGCGCCTCGACCGCGACGTTGAACGGCAGATGCGCCGCCTCGAAATGCCGCTTCAGGGTCTGGCGGAAGCCGCAGCCATCTTGATTCATCACCCACCCCATCCGGGACAACCATTCGAGGTCGACGGATTTCGGCAGCTTGGTGTCGCGCGCGACGACGAAGACGACGGGCTGTGCGCCGAGATCATCCGCGGCGAGGTCTGCCGGCGGCGTGGTGCCGTCGGGCAGGCAGATCGCGGCAGCGTCGAGTTCATTGCGCGAGACGGCTTCGATCTGGTGCGGCGACAAGCCCGCCACGACCCGCACCACCAGCGCGGGGAATTCGCCACGCACGGCATCGAGCGGCCCCGCCAGGCCTGCCTCCGACAGATAAGGCGTCAGGCCGAGCCTGAACTCGCCGCGCACCACGCCGTCATTGGCGACGCCCGACTTGAGGTCCTCGAGCATCCGCAGCACGCGACGGCCGCGTTCATAGGCCTCATGGCCGGCCGCGGTCGGCCTTAACGGCTTCGACAACCGGTCGAGCAACTGCGCACCGAGCATCTCCTCGAGATTCTGGATCCGCCGCGTCACGCCAGGCTGGGTCAGGTTCAGCCGCGCCGACGCAGCGACGATCGATCCGGTTTCCACCACGGCGACGAATGCCACAAGGTCATGGGTGTTCATAACAAACTCGCATAGTCTGCATCATCTTATTTGAATTGTAGCATATTATCCCGATCCCCTAAAGGGGGCCTCGCCATTCCATCGCGAGGTTCCATGACCATTTCCGAAGCCACGAAAATCTCCCCGGCGCGCACTGCCTCGGTGCGCCCCCTGATCTGGATCGGGGCCATCACGACCGGCACCGTCGTCACCAACCTGTTCGCCCCGCAGATCCTGGTCGGACTGATCAGCCGTTCGCTCGGCATGACCACGCTCCAGGCCGGGCTGATCTCGACATTGACCCTGCTCGGCTACGCGCTCGGGCTGTTGCTGCTGGTGCCGCTGGTCGATCTGGTCGAGAACAAACGGCTGATCCTGCGCACGCTGGCCTGCGCCATCGTGGCCGCGATCGGCACTGCGATGGCGCCAACGCCGGTGATCCTGCTCGCCGCCACCTTCGTGCTGGGCGCGTCGTGCGCCGCGATCCAGATGGTGGTGCCGCTGGTGGCGTCGATGGTCCCGCCGGAGCGCCGGGGACAGGCGATCGGCGACGTCATGAGCGGGTTGATGATCGGCATCCTGCTGTCGCGGCCGGCGGCAAGCGTGATCGCGGACAGCTGGAACTGGCGCGGCTACTACATCACGTCGGCCGTGTTGATGACCGTGCTTGCCGGCGCGTTGGCGCGCTATCTGCCGAGCTTGCAGCCGGCGGCGAAGGCCAGTTACGGCGCGCTGCTGCGGTCGTTTCCAGACCTGTTGCGCGAGGAGCCGGTGCTGCGCGTTCGCTCCTGGACCGCGGCGCTGGTGATGGCGTCGTTCACCGCGTTCTGGGCCGCGGTCGCGCTCCGCCTGCCGGATGCGCCGTTCAGGCTCGACGCCAGGGGCATCGCGCTGTTCGCGCTGATCGGCGTCGCCGGCGCCACAGCGACACCGCTCGCCGGCCGCTGGGGCGACAAGGGCTTCGCGCGGCCGCTGCTGATCGCCGCGCACCTGATGATCATCGGCGCGCTGGCGCTGTGCGCCTGGGCTGGCGTGATGGAATCGCGAGCCACGGCCCTGACGCTGCTGGGCATCGGCGCCGTGCTGCTCGACTTCGGCATCACCACGGATCAGACGCTCGGCCGCCGCGCCGTCAATTTGCTGCGGCCGGAGGCGCGCGGCCGCATCAACGGGCTGTTCGTCGCGCTGTTCTTCATCGGCGGCGCGGTTGGCGCGGCGGCGGCGTCCGCGGCGTGGAGTTTTGGCGGCTGGAGCGCGGTGTGCGTTGTGGCTGCGACTTTCGGCGCACTTGGCTTGATCACCGATCTTGCGACGAGGACTGGTTCGGAGTGAACCACGCTTTGTAGGGTGGGTAGAGCGAAGCGATACCCATCACGTCTCCACGCGGAGCGAAGTTGATGGGTTTCGCTTCGCTCTACCCATCCTACGATTTCCGTGCGAGCCAACTCAAAGCGCCCTTCCCGGCAGCGACGCCGGTCGCGAACGACGCCTGCAACAGATAGCCACCGGTCGGCGCTTCCCAGTCGAGCATCTCACCGGCGGCGAAGACGCCAGGCAGCCGGCGCAGCATGAAGTGCGCGTCGAGCTCATCGAACCTGATGCCGCCGGCGCTCGAGATCGCGCGCGCAATCGGAGCCACGCCGGATAGCTCGATCGGCACCGCGTTGACCAGCGTGGCAAGCTCGGCCGGCGGCAACGTGGCCAGCGATCGGCCGGAGGTGGCCGCCGCCTCCTGCATCAGGCCGATGCCGACCGGCGAGAGCTGCGCCGCCTTGCGCAGGAAGTTGGAGAAGGTCTGCTTGCCCCTCGGCGCCGACAGCCGTGAGACCAGTTCGTCGGGTGCCGCGTCTGGCCGCAGCGCCACCTTGAGCACAGCCCGGCCCTTCGCCAGCACCGCGTCGCGCAGTTCGGCCGACAAGGCGTAGATCGCGCCGCCCTCGATGCCCGTGCGGGTCACGATCGCCTCGCCGCGCACCGTATGCGGGCCGATCGTGAGCGCGACGCCTTTCAGCGGCTGCCCTTCGAACCGGTCGCGGAAAATCTCCGACCAGGCGACGATGAAGCCGGAATTGGCCGGCTTCATCGGCGCCACGGCAACGCCCTTCGCGGCAAGAATGTCCGCCCACGCACCATCGGAGCCGAGCCGCGGCCAGCTGGCACCGCCGAGTGCGAGCACGGTCGCATCCGCACTCACCGCACGCCGGCCGTCAGGTGTCTCGAACAGCACTGCGCCCTGCCCATCCCATCCAACCCAGCGATGCCGGAAGGCGAATCCGACGCCCGCCGCATCGAGCCGCCGCAGCCAGGCGCGCAGCAAGGGCGATGCCTTGAAGGCTTTCGGGAACACACGGCCGCTGGTGCCAACGAATGTCGGCTGCCCCAGCGCATCGCTCCAGGCGCGCAAGGCATCGGGCGGGAATGCCGCGACGGGAGCCTTCAGGCGCGGCATCGCCTCGCGATAGCGCGCAAGGAAATCCGGCAGCGGCTCGGAGTGGGTGAGATTGAGCCCGCCGCGGCCGGCCATCAGCAACTTGCGGCCCGCCGACGGCATCGCGTCGTGGACGATGACCTGTGCACCGCCCGCCGCGAGCACCTCCGCCGCCATCAGGCCGGCGGGACCGGCTCCGATGACGGCGACACGCATGCTCAGAGCTTGATCCCGGCCCGCGCGGCGGCCTGGGCGACGTATTTCTGGGTCTGCTCGAATGCGCCTTGCAGCGCCTGCGCGGTCGACATGTCGCTGATGTCCTTGAAATGCGCGGCGACGCCGTCCGGCGTCCATTCGGACTGCGGCAGGTTGACGCCTTCGGTCTCCAGCACGCGGATCACGGCGAACGAGCCGGCGCCGGCGCCCATGATGGTGCGGGTCGGCGCATCCTCCGAGAGGAGGAATTCCACCGCCGGCGTGATCGCCTCCGGCTTCATCAACTGGAGCGCCTGCGGCGGCAGCAGTTCCTCGGTCATGCGGGTCGCCGCCGTCGGCGAGATGGTGTTGACCTTGATGTTGTTCTTGCGGCCCTCCTCGGCGAGCACGTTCATCAGGCCGACCATGCCGGCCTTCGCCGCGCCGTAATTGGCCTGGCCGAAATTGCCGAACAGGCCGGACGAGGAGGTCGTCAGCACGATGCGGCCATAGTTTCGCTCGCGCATGCCGGCCCACACCGCCTTGCAGCAGTAGAAGGTGCCGGTCAGGTGCACGCCGAGCACCTTGTCCCAGTCGGCGACCTCGAGCTTGGTGAACGACTTGTCGCGCAGGATGCCGGCGTTGGCGCAGAGCAGATCGACACTGCCCCACTCCTTGGTGGCGCGCTCGACCATCGCGGTGACCTGTTCGAAGTTCGAGACGTCGGCGCCGTCAGCCATCGCGGTGCCGCCGGCCTTGCGGATCTCCTCGACCACGGTCTCGGCCGGCGACAGCGAGCCGCCGGTGCCGTCGCGCGCGCCGCCGAAATCGTTGACCACGACCTTGGCGCCGCGGCTGGCCAGCCCCAGCGCATGCGCCCGTCCGAGACCATTGCCCGCGCCAGTGACGATAGCGACGCGTCCGTCAAACCTGATTGCCATGCTTGTCATTCCTGCTCTGACTTCCTTCTCCCCTTGTGGGAGAAGGTGGCGTAGGCGGCCTACGGCCGCCGTCCTTGATATAACGCCGACGCGCAGCGTCGGCTGCGGCGCGCCGGATGAGGGGTCTGTCTCCGCGAGCGCATGTGAGAGTCTTTGCGTGGAGACAGACCCCTCACCCGGCTTCGCGTGCCGCGAAGCCACCCTCTCCCACAAGGGGAGAGGGTGGAAACGCTCGCGATTGGCAGCTTTTGAGCAGCGATGGGTGGCCGGGTCAAGCCCGGCCGGGGGCATCAAGGCCCAGCGCTTGGGCGCGCTAGACGTCGGGGGTCATCGACCCGCAGGGCTTCAGGCTCTTGAGCAGATGCCCGCTCCAGCACTCGTGGTGTTCCTGCGCGTAGCTGATCGAGCCGATCGCAAGCAACGCGACGACGACAAGTCCGGCGACGATGTTCTGCACCATGGCTGCCACTCCCGGGACCGCACCGCCTAAAGGCGACATGATGGACACCGGGAATCAAAGCCGTCAATCCGCTACTTCGACGAAGCGGGCTCGCTCCACCTCTCTCCGCTTGAGGGGAAAGGTGGAGTTACTCAACCATCTCTCAGCTAAAATAGATCAGGCCGAGCCAGTCGGCGACCAGCGCGGGCTTCTCCTCGCCCTCGATCTCGACCGTGACGTTGGTGCGCGACAGCAGCTCCTTCGGCTTGCGCAGCGTGGCTTCGGCGAGCACGAAGCGGCCGCGGACGCGCTTGCCCGAGCGCACCGGCGAGATGAAGCGCAGCTTGTCGAAACCGTAATTGACGCCCATCGCGGTGCCTTCGAGCACCGGCATCACCTCGTAGGACATGATCGACAGCAGCGACATCGTGAGGAAGCCGTGCGCGATCGTGGTGCCGAAGGCGGTCTCCTTCTTGGCGCGCTCGGGATCGACGTGGATGAACTGGTGATCCTCGATCACGTCGGCGTAGGTATTGATGCGCCCCTGATCGAGCACGTGCCACGAGGACACGCCGATCTCCTTGCCAACCATGCCCTGGTAGGTTTCCAGCGACACCGGCGGCTTCTTCCAGACTTCATTCATTGGCTGACCTCCTAACCGGAGGTCCGCACCTTCTGCAGCTCCGGAAACTCTTCCTCGCGGAACTCGGCTCCGCGCAACGCATCTGAGCGATTATCGTCATGTTCGAGCCGGCGCAACTGCACCCGGCGGATTTTTCCGGAGATCGTCTTCGGCAGTTCGGTCACCAGCTCGATCTTGCGGATGCGCTTGAACGGCGCGAGCCGCGTGTGCAGGTGCTGGAAGATCGACAGCGCCGTCTCCGGACTGCGCTCGACACCTGAGACCAGCAGCACATAGGCCTTGGGGATCGCGAGCCGGATCGGGTCCGGGCTCGGCACCACGGCGGCTTCGGCCACTGCATCGTGCTCCAGCAGCACGCTCTCCAGCTCGAACGGCGAGATGCGGTAATCGGATGATTTGAACACGTCGTCGGTGCGGCCGACGAAGGTCAGATAGCCCTCGTCGTCGGTGAACACCACGTCGCCGCTGCGATAGATCTCGCCGTCGGTCCCAATCAGCTTGCCGTCATCGCCCTGATAGCCCTGCATCAGCCCCGCCGGCCGGTTGGCACCGAGCAGCAAGGTCACCTCGCCCTCCTTGGCGGCATGGCCGTCATTGTCGGTGACCTGCACGCGATAGCCGGGCAGCGGCCGGCCCATTGAGCCGACCTTGACCTTCTGGCCCGGCGAGTTGCCGGCCAGCGCCGTGGTCTCGGTCTGGCCGTAGCCGTCGCGGATGGTCAGGCCCCAGGCCGATTTGACCTGGTCGATGATCTCGGGATTGAGCGGTTCGCCGGCGCCGCAGACTTCACGCAGTGAGACCTTGAAGCTCGCGAGGTCTTCCTGGATGAACATCCGCCACACCGTCGGCGGCGCGCACAGCGTGGTGACGCCGCAGCGGCCGATGATCGAGAGCAGCCCCTTGGCCTCGAAGCGCGGCTGGTTGGCGATGAAGATCGTTGCGCCGGCATTCCACGGCGCGAAGAAGCAGCTCCAGGCATGCTTGGCCCAGCCGGGCGACGAAATATTGAGATGGACGTCGCCGGGCTGCAAGCCGATCCAGTACATGGTCGAGAGATGGCCGACCGGATAACTGCGCTGGCTATGCCGCACCAGCTTTGGTTTGGCCGTGGTGCCCGAGGTGAAATAGAGCAGCATCGGGTCGTCGGCGTTGGTCGGGCCGTCTGCCGTGAAGGCATCGGACGCCTTGGTCGCCTGCTCGAACGGCAGCCAGCCGTCCTGCGCCTGCGAGGCGCCAACCACGATGCGGACGAGCTTGTCGCCGCCGAGGCCAGCGAATTTGGCGACCTGATCCTGGGTGGCAACGACTGCCTTGGCCTTGCCGCGGTCGAGCCGATCGCGCAATTCATCCGCGGTCAGCAGCGTGGTCGCGGGAATCACGACGACGCCGAGCTTCATCGCCGCCAGCATGGTCTCCCATAGCGGCACCACATTGCCGAGCAGCAGCAACAGATGATCGCCGCGCTTCAGCCCCTGCGCGCGCAGGAAATTTGCAACCTGGTTGGAGCGGCGCGACAGCTCGGCAAACGTCAGTTTGGTCTCGTTGCCGCTCGCGGCATCGACGATCCACAGCGCCGGACGGTCGCGGCTGTCGGGCGCTGTCGCGAGCTCCGCATCGAACCAGTCCAGCGCCCAGTTGAACGGCGCCGGATCGGGCCAGCGGAAATCCCTCACCGCGGTGTCGTAGTCGGTGCGGTGCTTGAGTAGAAAGGCGCGTGCGTCTTGAAATGTGGTCATCCGGCTTCACCACGTATGCTGACGTCATCCTGAGGAGCCGCGCATTGCGCGCGGCGTCTCGAAGGATGGCCACAGACACCGTCTTTCCGTCCTTCGAGGCTCGCTCCGCTCGCACCTCAGGATGACGGCGATTTACTTCGGGGCAAGAGCCCTAACGTGCTGGATAATCCCGGAAAAGTCGACCCCGCCGTGGCCCGACGTGTCGAAGGTCTTATAGATCTCCTGCGCATGCTGGCCGAGCGGTGTAGCGGCACCGGCGGCCTTGGCGGCGTCCTGGGCCAGCGTCAGATCCTTGAGCATCAGGTTGGTGGCGAAACCGGGCTTGTAGTCGTTGTTTGCCGGCGAGGTCGGCACCGGGCCGGGAACCGGGCAGTAGGTGGTCAGCGACCAGCACTGCCCCGACGAGGTCGAGGCGACGTCGAACAGCGCCTGGTGCGACAGGCCGAGCTTCTCGGCCAGCACAAAGGCTTCGCCGACCGCGATCATGGAAATGCCGAGGATCATGTTGTTGCAGATCTTGGCCGCCTGCCCCGCGCCGCCGGCGCCGCAATGCACGATCTTCTTGCCCATGTTGGCCAGCATCGGTTGGGCCCCCGCGAAGGCGTTCGGCTCACCACCGCACATGAAGGTCAGCGTCGCGCCCTTGGCGCCGCCGGTGCCGCCGGAGACCGGCGCGTCGACCGAGGCCATGCCATGCTTGGCCGCGAGCGCATGCGCCTGCTTGGCGCTTTCGACGTCGATGGTCGAGCAGTCGATGATCAGCGCGCCCTTGCCCATCGCCGGGAGCACCTCGCTCCAGACGCCGAGCACATGCTTGCCGGCCGGCAGCATGGTGATGACGACGTCAGCGCCCTTCACCGCGGCAACGCCGCTCTCGGCGATCGCAGCGCCATCGCTCTTGGCCTGGTCGCGCGAGGCCGCGACCAGATCGAACGCGGTCACCTTGTGGCCGGCCTTGATCAGATTGGCCGCCATCGGCCCGCCCATGTTGCCGAGCCCGATGAATGCGACGTTTGCCATGGAAGATCCTCCGCTTGCGACGTTTCTATTTGCTGTCAGGGAAAGTCAGTTCGTCGGCGCCGATCCCGGCGAAGTAAGGCGCGAGCAGCTCCGGCGTCACGTCCTCGATCCGCGCGGGTGACCATTTCGGATTGCGGTCCTTGTCGATGACAGCGGCGCGCACGCCCTCGCGGAAATCGTCGCTGGCGAACACTTCGAGCGCCGCGCGATATTCGCGCACCAGGCATTCTTCCAGCGTCGCGGTCGCGCGTCCGAGCCGCAGCAGCTTCAGCGTCACCACCATGCCGCGCGGCGATTTCTCGCCGAGCGTCTTCAGCGTGGCCTGCGCCAGCTCCGAGTCGTCGGCCTTCAGCGCGTCGACGATGTCTTCCATCCGCCCGCGCGCGAACCAACCGTCGATCCTGGCCTGCAACGCAGCCACGGGACCTGCCTTCTCGCCGGTCGCAAAGCCCGCGATCAGCCGGTCGATCTCGGACGAGCTCGTCCCCGGCGCAGCCTTGGTCAGCGCCTCCCGCAGTGCCGGCAGCTTTGCGCTCGGCACCACCGCGTCGGCGAACTTCGCATAGATCGCGTCCGGACCATTCATGGTGGTGCCGGTGAGGCCAAAATACGTGCCCAACTCGCCCGGCGTGCGCGACAGCAGATAGGTGCCGCCGACATCGGGGAAGAAGCCGAGCCCGACTTCCGGCATCGCGAGCTTGGTCTTCTCGGTCACGACACGGTGGCGGCCATGCGCCGACAGTCCGACGCCGCCGCCCATCACCAGGCCATCCATGAACGCGACATACGGCTTCGGATACTTCGCGATCCGCGCATTCATGATGTATTCCTGGCGCCAGAACCGCTTGCCGAGGTCTCCCTTTGCCTTCGAGCTTTCCCAGAGCCCGCGAATGTCGCCGCCGGCGCACAGCCCGCGCTCGCCGGCGCCTTCGAGCAGCACCACCGCGATATCAGGATCATGCTCGAACCGGTCGAGCGCGGCGTCGACCCCCTCGGACATCTCCAGACTGAGCGCGTTGATCGCCTTCGGCCGGTTCAGCCTGATGACGCCGAGCGCGCCTTCGCGGCGGACGATCAGATCGCCCTCTGCGGCCGTCACATCGTTCATCGCGCGCCCTCGATCAATTTGCGCGACACGATCAGCCGCATGATTTCATTGGTGCCTTCGAGGATCTGGTGCACGCGCAGATCGCGCACGATCTTCTCGACGCCGTATTCACTGAGATAGCCGTAGCCGCCATGCAGTTGCAGCGCCTGGTTGGCGACCTCGAAGCCGACATCGGTGCCGAAGCGTTTCGCCATCGCACACAGCATCGAGGCGTCCGCATCCTTGCGGTCGAGCGCGGCGGCGGCGCGCCACAGGAAGGTGCGTGCGGCCTCCAGCTCGGTTGCCATGTCGGCGACCTTGAATTGCAGCGCCTGGAATTCGTCGAGCCGCTTTCCGAACGCCTTGCGGTCCTTCATGTAGGCCAGCGCCTTGTCGAGCGCCGCCTGCGCGCCGCCGAGCGAGCACGCCGCGATGTTGAGCCGGCCGCCGTCGAGCCCGGCCATCGCGATCTTGAAGCCGA
Source organism: Bradyrhizobium sp. UBA2491 (assembly GCF_002341725.1). Lineage (NCBI taxonomy): Bacteria > Pseudomonadati > Pseudomonadota > Alphaproteobacteria > Hyphomicrobiales > Nitrobacteraceae > Bradyrhizobium > Bradyrhizobium sp. UBA2491. Next base: position 88,086 of record NZ_DDOP01000044.1, on the reverse strand, counting down.
TGCCCTCCTCGCCGAGCCGGTTGTCGACCGGCACGCGCGCATTCTCGAATATCACGGCGCGGGTCGGCTGTGCGTTCCAGCCCATCTTGCGCTCGTTGTTGCCGAACGACACGCCCGGCGTCTTGCCGTCGATCACGATGGTCGAGACGCCGCCGGGGCCGTCGCCGCCGGTGCGCACCATCGCCACCAACAGGTCAGTGCTGCCGGCGCCGGAGATGAACTGCTTCTGGCCGTTGAGCACATAATGATCGCCGTCGCGGACCGCGCGGGTGCGCAAAGCGGCGGCGTCGGAGCCGGCGCCCGGCTCGGTCAGGCAATAGCTCGCGAGCAGCTCCATGGTGCAGAGCTTCGGCAGCCATTTGTGGCGCTGGGTGTCGTTGCCATAAGCATCGATCATCCAGGACGCCATGTTGTGGATCGAGATGAACGACGACACCGTCGGGCACCCCGTCGCCAGCGCCTCGAAGATCAGCGCGGCGTCGAACCGCGTCATCGCCGAGCCGCCGACGTCGTCCTTGATGTAGATGCCGCCGATGCCGAGATTTGCTGCCTCGCGCATCACATCCACCGGAAAGTGCTTCTTTTCGTCCCATTCGAGCGCATGCGGCGCGATCTTCTCGGCCGCAAACGCCCGCGCCATGTCGCGAACCGCGATCTGGTCCTCGTTGAGAGCGAACTGCATTATGGTTTGCTCACTGTTGTCGTCATTGCGAGGAGCGAAGCGACGAAGCAATCCATTCTTCCGTTCCGCGGGGACATGGATTGCGTCGCTGTGCTCGCAATGACGGCCTGGGCTACACCATCACTTCATCGTCGGGATCGAGAACTCCGCGCCGTCCTTGACGCCGGACGGCCAACGCGAGGTCACCGTCTTGGTCTTGGTGTAGAAGCGGATCGAGTCCGGACCGTGCTGGTTGAGGTCACCGAAGCCGGACTTCTTCCAGCCGCCGAAGGTGTAGTAGGCGATCGGCACCGGGATCGGCACGTTGATGCCGACCATGCCGACATTGACCTTGGCCGCGAAGTCGCGCGCCGCGTCGCCGTCGCGGGTGAAGATCGCAACGCCGTTGCCGTAATCGTGCTCCGACGGCAGCGCCAGCGCCTCGTGGTAGTCATGGGCGCGCACCACCGAGAGCACCGGCCCGAAGATCTCTTCCTTGTAGATCCGCATGTCCTTGGTGACGTTGTCGAACAGCGAACCGCCGAGATAGAAGCCCTTCTCGTAGCCCTGCATCTTGAAGCCGCGGCCGTCAACCGCCAGCGTGGCGCCTTCCTTGATGCCGATGTCGATGTAGCTCTTGACCTTCTCGACCGCATCGCGGGTCACCAGCGGGCCGTAATCGGCCGACGGATCGACCGAGGTACCGATCTTGAGCGATTCGACGCGCGGGATCAGCTTCTCCATCAGGCGATCGGCGGTGGTCTTGCCGACCGGGACCGCGACCGACACCGCCATGCAGCGCTCGCCAGCCGAGCCGTAGCCCGCGCCGATCAGCGCATCGACGGTCTGGTCCATGTCGGCGTCAGGCATGATGATGGCGTGGTTCTTGGCACCGCCGAAGCACTGGCAGCGCTTGCCGGTCTGCGCCGCGCGCTCGTAGATGTATTGCGCGATCGGCGTCGAGCCGACGAAGCCGACCGCCTTGATATCGGGATCGTCGAGGATGGCGTCGACCGCCTCCTTGTCGCCGTTGACGACGTTGAGGATGCCGGCCGGCAGGCCCGCTTCGATCATCAGTTCGGCGAGCTTCATCGGTACGCCGGGATCGCGCTCCGACGGCTTGAGGATGAAGGCGTTGCCGCAAGCGATGGCGGGCGCGAACTTCCACATCGGGATCATCGCCGGGAAGTTGAACGGCGTGATGCCGGCGACGACGCCGAGCGCCTGCCGCATCGAGTAGATGTCAATGCCGGGACCCGCGCCCTCGGTGTACTCGCCCTTCATCAGATGCGGGATGCCGCAGGCGAACTCGGCGACCTCGAGGCCGCGCTGGATATCACCCTTGGCGTCGGGCACCGTCTTGCCGTGCTCGCGCGCCAGCAATTCGGCGAGCTTGTCGTAGTCGCGCTGCACCAGCTCGACGAACTTCATCATGACGCGGGCGCGGCGCTGCGGATTGGTGGCAGCCCATTCCGGCTGCGCCGCCTTGGCGTTCTCGACCGCGGCGCGGACTGCGGCCTTGGAGGCCAGCGCGACCTTGGCCTGGACCTCACCGGTCATCGGCTCGAAGACGTCTGCCGTACGGCCCGACGCGCCCTTGACCTCCTTGCCACCAATGAAATGTCCGACTGAGCGCATGGATAACCTCCCTTGGGACCGGAATCGCCGCTCCGCGCGGCGAGATCGCTTTACAAATCCTAATGACCCTGCATTTTATAGGATTCAAGTCCGATAAATTGCACCATAGATGTGCGGAAATGCAGGATCAAGGCGGCGACACGATCGACTGGGACGACTTCCGTTTCGTGCTTGCGATCGTGCGCGGCGGATCGGTGTCGGCTGCCGCCAAGCAGCTCGGCGTCGATCATGCCACAGTGATCCGCCGTGTCGACCGGCTGGAGCGCCACCTCTCCGCAAAACTGTTTGATCGGCGCAAGACCGGCTACCTGCTGACCGAGGCCGGCCAGCGCGTCGCCGACAGCGCCGAGGCGATGGAATCCACCATCGTTGCCAACCAGGAGGCGGTCGGCGGCTCCCGCGCCCATCTCACCGGCACGGTGCGGATCGGCGCGCCCGACGGTTTTGGCAGTCACTTCCTGGCCTCGCGGCTGGTCAAGTTCACCGAGCGGTATCCCGATCTCGATTTACAGCTCGTCGCCACTGCGCGGCTGTTCTCGCTCTCCAAGCGCGAGGCCGACATCGCGATCAGCCTGACCATGCCGAAGGAAGGCCGCATCGTCGGCCGCAAGCTGCTCGACTACACGCTCGGGCTTTATGCCGCACCCCGCTATCTCGCGCAGGCGCCTGCCATTGCATCGCGCGCCGACCTGCCGCGGCATCGCTTCGTCGGTTACATCGAGGAACTGCTGTTCACCCCGGAACTGGACTATCTGCCGCAGGTCTCGCCGAAGATCTCCGCCAAATTCCGCAGCGCCAATCTGATCGCGCAGCTCAACGCCACCATCGCGGGCTTCGGCATCGCCGTGCTGCCGCACTTCATGGCGTCGACACATCCCGAGCTGCAACCGGTGCTGCCTGACGAGGTGCGGATCTCGCGCACCTTCTGGCTGCTGATGCACGCCGACAGCAAGGACCTCGCCCGCATCCGCGCGGTGGCGGATTACATCTACGAGACCGTAGAAGCCGATCGCGCGCTGTTCGGCGGGGTGTAATCTCTCCGTCGTCCCGGCGATGGGGAGATAGGCTGCCTAATTCACCTTCTTCTTCGCCGGCGCCTTCGCCGCGGCGGCTCGTCCCAGCACCGCCTCGCGGCCAGCCGACAGGATCTCGTCAGACATCTCGCCATTGCCGGCGATCCGCGACATCACGATGGTGCCCATCATGGTCGCCAGGGTCGCCATCGCCTGCTTGCGCGCGGCCTTGCGCGGCATGTCCTGGATCTGGTCGGCAATCATCTCGATCATCTGGTCGAGCTTGAGCGCAAATGCCTTGCGGGTCTTCGGGCTCTCGCGGGCGATTTCGGCGCCGAGCGCCGGCACCGCGCAGCCCTGGCCGGGCTCGTCGCGATGCAGCGTTGTCAGGTAGCCGTCCACGATCAAGGCAAGCCGCTTCTCCGGCGGCACCTCGGCCGTGACCTTGCGCCAGCGCTCATTGGCGCGGTCCATGGCGTAGTTGAAGGCCTCGATCACCAGCGCCTCGCGCGAATCGAAATGCGCGTAGAAGCCGCCATGGGTCAGGCCGGCGTCCTTCATCAGGTCGGCGACACCAATGCCATGGGCGCCCTTCTCGCGCAGCCGCGTCGCGGCCTTCTTCACGATCCGCGCGTGGGTCTCCTGCTTGTGTTCTTTCGAATAGCGCATGCCGGTCTCATGGAATGTTTCTAATCATACAATAGCAGATTTGCGCTGGAAATGCTGTAGTTATTTCGGGTTGGGTTCCCCGCCGAGCATCGAAAATGTCGCAGTCGCGTGCACCGCAAGATTGCCCTTGCCGTCGCGGACGAAGCCCTCGGTGTAGCTGGTCTGGCGACCGAGCTTGATTACCCTGCCCTCCGCCGCGATGGTTCCCGAGCGCACCGACAGCGGACGCAGATAGGTCAGCTTGAGGTCCAGGGTGACGGAGGTCCGCCCGGCCGACAGCACGGTCGAGATCGCGCAGCCCATCGCGGTGTCCAGAAGTGCAGCAGCGGTCGCGCCGTGCAGCAGGCCGATGGTGTTCTCGAGGCTCTCATGCGGATCGAGTTCCATCACGATCCGCCCCTCGTCGACGACGGCCATGCGGAATCCGATCAGTTTCGCCATTGGCGGCGGCGGCAGGCGGCCGTCACGGATCGCGCGCATCGCCTCGATCCCGGACATCGGCATGGCCGCCGCGGCGACCGGTCCCGGCGCCTGCCATTCCACCACGCGCACTCGCTTGAGATCGGACGAGTGAAGATCAATGGTTTCGGCGGCGGTCATGACAGCTCCATTTATATGATGATTATAATTCTATAGATCCGGACCGCGCGACGCAACCACAACCCAGCGCCTTGACAAGGACCCGCTTTGTCCGGGACATGGCGCGATCAATTCCTGCGCCGGGACTTTTCCATGGACATGCTCAATCCCCACTGCGGCATCGCCCGCGACTCTAGAGGCGTCGTCCGCCTCACCATCTGCAACGCCGGCAAGCTGAATATCGTCAGCTCGGCTGTGACCAATGGGGTGCGCGAAGGCTTTGAGCATCTGGCCGCCGACCGCAGCATCCGCGCGGTGATCCTGGCCGGCGAAAGCGAGCGCAGCATGATCGGCGGCGCCGACATCAAGGAGATGGCAACGCTCGATCAGACATCCGCGGAAGCCTTCATCAGCCGCCTGCGCGACCTCTGCGAGGCCGTCCGCAAATTCCCGGCGCCCGTGATTGCGCGCCTGCCCGGCTGGTGCCTCGGTGGCGGCCTCGAGGTCGCGGCCGCCTGCGACGTCCGCGTCGCGGCGCATGATGCGATGTTCGGCATGCCCGAGGTGCGCGTCGGCATCCCCTCGGTGATCCACGCCGCACTGCTGCCGCGCCTGATCGGCTGGGGCCGCGCCCGCTGGCTGATGATGACCGCTGAAAATATCGACGCCCCGACCGCGCTCGCCTGGGGCCTGGTCGATGCCGTGGCAAAACCCGGCGGCCTCGATGACGCCGTCGAGCACACCGTAAAAGCGCTGCTGGAATGCGGCCCCGAAGCACTGCGCATCCAGAAGGATCTGCTGCGGCAATGGGAAGAACTGCCGCTGACCGAATCGGTGAACCTCAGTGTCGGTGTGTTCGGAAAGTCATTCCAGACCGGCGAGCCGCAGCGGTTGTTGCAGGGATTCCTGGATCGGAAGCGATAGCCGGACTCCCCGGCACGAAATCTTGTGGCCGCAGCCGGGAGCGCATAGAACTGACGGGATGCGAAGCCGCAAATCGCGCTCCAGGACGCATCGATGATCAGGAAAGGCGACGACGGAGCTTCGGAAAGGCCGGGAACGCCGACGCTTCAGACCGTCGAACGCGCATTCACCTTCCTGGAGCACGTCGCCGCAAGCAGCGATCCACCGACGGTTCAGCAGGTCGCACAAGCCCTGAGGCTGAACATCACGACCTGCTACCATCTGATGCGGACGCTGGTTGCGCGCGGCTATCTGACCAGGCTGAGCAATGGCACGCTGGTCGTCGGCAACTCGATCGGGCCTTTGTACCGCGCCTATCGCTCAAGGCTGAACGAAACGCAGGAACTCTACGAGATCGTCCGCCAACTGGCCGAGAAGACGTCCGAGACGGCTTTCTTTTCCGCACCCGACGGCGACTCCGTGGTCCTGAAGATCCTGGTCGAGGGCAGCTTGCAGTCGCTCAGGGTCGGCGGTCTGTTCGTGGGTGTCACCGGCAACGAGCATCTGCGAGCATCCAGCCGCGCGATCCTTCCTTATCTCGAGCCGGCGCACCGCGATCGCATCGTCAAGAAGTGCTTTCGCGGCTTCACCGAAGAAGGCCGAGCGCGAGCGGCAAAGGGTTTGTCGGCCGCCATGGACGCAACGCGCCAGCGCGGCTGGGCCCTGGACGCCGAGGAGTCGCAGGTTGACGTCACCGGCGTGGCCGTTCCGATTTTCGACGACCGTCAGAATATCTACGGAGCGCTGGGCATCGTCGTGCCGACGACGCGCTGGAAACCTGCGCAGCGCGCGTTGGTCGATGCCGTGTCGAAGGCCGGCGATCGGGCCATCGAGCTCCTGACCTACGCCAAGATCGCCTGATAAGGGCCACGCGTCACGTGAGCCCGCGCGCGAGACCCGTCGGCGTGCCGCGAATGCCGCGCACCGACGGCAGTGCGCGCTCAGGCGGCTTGCCGGCTGGCAAGGAAATCCAGGATTCTCGGGACCACCTGGTCCGGCGCTTCCAGCATCGGGCTGTGGCCGATCTTCTCCAGCCGCACCAGCCGCGCGTTCGGCAGCCCCGCCACGACCTCGTCGGCCCATTCCGGCGGACGCGGCATATCCTCGGTGCCGGAGAACACCAGGGTCGGCGCCTGGATCTGCGGCAGCAAATTGACGGCGCTCTTTCGGTACAGCACGCCGCGGATCGCCGGCCAGAGCGACAGCGTGCCGGCTTCCATCCTGGCCCGCCAGTGATCGAGCACCGCGCGCTTCGACGCGCTGTTCCGCGAAGTCTCGCCGAACATCACGGCCATCAGCGTTTCGAGATTCTCGCCCTTGAAGCCGCCATCCCTCGTGGAAGCCTCCATCCAGGACTCGGCCCACGCCAATTGCTCAGGGGGCTCCCCCCGTGCCGATGACCCGAGCATCGTCAACGACGCCACCAGATCCGGGCGCTTGGCGGCTACGCGAAGCGCGACATCTCCGCCCATCGATTGCGCCACCACATGCACGGATGGCAGCCCGAGCTCGGCGATCAGCGCCTCGATATCCTCGGCACAAGCCTCCATCGTCACCGTCTCGTCGGTGCTCGGCGCACTCAGTCCCTGGCCACGGAAGTCGGGGCAAATCACCCGATAGCGTCCGCGCGCAGCGGCGACCAGGTCCGCGAACATCGTGCGGTCGAGCCACAGCGAATGCAGGCAGAGCACGGCTGGCAAATTGCTCTCACCGGTATCGTCGATCCAGAGGATGGTGTCGCGAATTCGAAGTCCGGTTGTCCGGCTCATGGTGTTCCTCCTGTGCAGGGAGCACGTGCCGTGCCCCCAACGCCTTTGCGCGTTTTTCTGTCGTTGGCCTCGCGAGAGTAGGAAGCAAGCGCGCCTCATGTCAATATTTGAATATAATTTCAAATATTGAAATTCATATGCGTACAAAAGATATGATGCGACGCGCGGGATGCCCCGGTATTCGCTGACATGCTACGCTGAGGGCGATCGAGGTCCGGGATGAACAAAGCAATCTTCGGCAGACATGACGGCGTCTGGCTCAACGAGCCGGAGCACTGGACTGCGGACGGCGATAGCCTCCGTATCGTCACCGGCAATGCCAGCGATTTCTGGCGCGAGACGCATTACGGCTTCACCCGCGACAGCGGGCATTTCCTTGGCTTCCAGACCGCCGACGCCTTCACCGCGGAGCTGCGCGTCCAGGGCAATTTCACCGCACTCTACGATCAGGCCGGCATCATGGTGCGGGTCGACGCGCAGCACTGGGTCAAGGCCGGGATCGAGTTGTCCGACGGCCGTGCGATGCTGTCGAGCGTGCTGACCCACGGGCAATCGGATTGGACGACGGCCCCCTACGCGCACGATGCCGGCGACTTCCGGCTGCGCGCAACGGTTTCGAACGGCGTGCTGCGCCTGCAAGTCTCAACGGACGGCAAGCTTTGGCCGTTAATGCGGCTCGCGCCGTTTCCGAAGGTCAAATCCTATCTGGTGGGGCCGATGGCCTGCACGCCCGAGCGGGCCGGACTCGAGGTCAGCTTCTCCGCGTTCCAACTGACGCCACCGCTCGGCAAGGATCTGCACGATCTCACTTGAGGGACCATCTCGCTCTCTATCCGGGCTGACGGACTGTTGACCACGCGCGCTGGCCCATTAGTCTAGGCTGTGCGCGAGACATAGGCCTCACATCGAGAACGTCGATGGAAGCAGAGGTCTCGCCGATGTCTGCGATCAGACCAAACAAAGAATTCGGGACAAACGCACGGGGTCACCACTCAAGAGCAGCAGGAGGACATATGGTCCAAAAGCGCGACGTTCCCGGTATCCGCCCCTATGATGCTCCCGCCGGCGGCTGGGGTGCCCTCAAGGCCACCGCGATCGCGGTGCGCGATCAGATGGAACTGGTCGAGGCGCCGATCACGCTGCTGCGCACCAACAAGCCCGACGGGTTCGATTGCCCGGGCTGCGCCTGGCCCGACAAGGAGCACACCTCCACCTTCCAGTTCTGCGAAAACGGCGCCAAGGCCGTCACCTGGGAGGCGACCAGCAAGCGCGTCACGCCGGAGTTCTTCGCCGCCCATACCGTCACCGAGCTGCTCGGCTGGAGCGACTTCCATCTCGAGAACGAGGGCCGCCTCACCCACCCGCTCGCCTATGACGCCGCGAGCGACACCTACCAGCCGATCGACTGGGACGACGCGTTCGCGCGGATCGGCGAGACGCTGCGCGCGCTGCCCGATCCCGACATGGCCGAATTCTACACCTCGGGCCGCGCCTCGAACGAAGCCGCCTTCCTGTTCCAGATCTTCGCGCGCGAATACGGCAGCAACAATTTCCCCGATTGCTCGAACATGTGCCACGAGGCGACCAGCGTCGGCCTGCCGCAATCGATCGGCATCGGCAAGGGCACGGTGTCGCTGGACGATTTCGACCATTGCGAGCTGATCATCGCGATGGGCCACAACCCCGGCACCAACCATCCGCGCATGATGGGCACGCTGTGGGAGGTGTCGCGACGCGGCGTGCCGATCATCGTGTTCAATCCCTTGCGCGAGCGCGCGCTGGAGCGCTTTGCCGATCCGCAGGACCCGATCGAGATGGCGACGCTCGGTTCGACCCGGATCGCCTCGACCTACTACCAGCCGAAGGTCGGCGCCGACGCCGCGGTGCTCAAGGGTATCATGAAGGCGCTGATCGAGATGGATGACGCCACGAAGGGCGTGCTCGATCACGGCTTCATCGCCGAGCACACCAATGGGTACGAGGCGTTCGCCGCCGACCTGCGCGCGACGGCGTGGCCGTCGATCGAAACCGTCTCCGGCTTCAACCGCACCCAGCTCGGCGAGGTCGCCGCCGCCTATGCGAAATCCAACGCCACCATCATCACCTATGGCATGGGCATCACTCAGCACATGCGTGGCACCGACAATGTCCAGCAGATCGCAAACCTGCTGCTGCTGAAGGGCAATTACGGCAAGCCGGGCGCCGGCATCTGCCCGCTGCGCGGTCACTCCAACGTGCAGGGCAACCGCACCGTCGGTATCACCGAGAAGCCCAACATCCCGATGTTCGAGGGTATCGAGCGCACCTTCGGCTTCAAGCCGCCGCGCCATCACGGCCACGACGCGGTCGCAGCGATGGAGGCGATCGACGACGGGAAGTCAAAGGTGCTGATTTGTCTCGGTGGCAATTTTGCCATCGCGCTGCCCGATCCCGAGCGCTGCACCGCCGCCATGCGCAAGCTCGATCTCGCCGTGCATCTCGGCACCAAGCTGAACCGCTCGCATCTCCTGGTCGGCAAGCAATCGATCCTGCTGCCGGTGCTGGGACGCACCGAGCAGGACATCCAGGCGAGCGGGCCGCAGGTCGTCACCGTCGAGGATTCGATGTCGATGGTGCACGCCTCGCGCGGCAGGCTCAATCCGGCGTCCGAACATTTGCGTTCGGAATCGGCCATCGTGGCCGGCATGGCGATGGCGACCCTGCCGTCGAGCAAGGTGCCGTGGACCGAGCTGATCGCCGACTACGATCGCATCCGCGATGCCATCGAGGGCGTGTTCCCGGACTTCAAGGATTACAACGCGCGGATCCGGACGCCCGGCGGCTTCCGGCTGCCGCTGCCGCCGACCGAGCGCAAATGGACCACCGCGTCCGGCAAGGCCGAATTCCTGATCTTCGACGGGCTCGAAGAGGACCCGGTGCTGGCGGACAGCACAGTGCTCAAGCTCGCCACCATCCGCAGCCACGATCAGTACAACACCACGATCTACGGGTTGGACGACCGCTACCGCGGCGTGTTCGGACGACGCGACGTGCTATTCACGAACGAGGCGGACCTCACCGCGCGCGGCCTGGCGCATGGCGATCTCGTCGAGATCGAGACCGCCTTGCCCTCGCCCGCACCGCGCCGTCTTACGCTCACCGCGATCGTCTACGACATCGCCCGCGGCTCGGTCGCCGCCTATTATCCCGAAGCCAATGGCCTGGTGCCACTCGACTATCAGGATAAGGAAAGCGGCACACCGTCGTACAAGTCGGTGCCGGTGCACATCCGAAAGGCGGCGCAGTAACCGCCACGGCCGCGTGACGGCGCGGACCGCTCAGGTCGAGACGGGTATCTCGATCGCCACCAGCGTGCCGCGACCGGGCTCGCTCTCCAGCGCGATCCGGCCGTTGAGTGACGAGACAACGGTATTGAACGCGATGTGCAGGCCGAGGCCGATATTGCCTCGCTCTCGCCCGGTCGTGAAGAACGGATCGAAGACGCGTGCTTGCAACGCCTCGGGGATGCCGACGCCCTGGTCGGCACAAGCGATCCGCGCCAGCGCCTGGTCCAGCTGGCTGACCGTCACGGTGAACCGCCCGCCTCCGCCATCGGGATAGGCATGCGCCGCCGCGTTGAACGCGAGACTGCTGATCACCTGCGCCAGCGCGCCAGGATAGCTGTTGAGGATGATTCCCTGGGGGCATTCGACCTCGACGATCAATCCCTGACGGGACAGCAATGGCCCGAGCTTCGCCACCAACTCGGACAACCAGCCGCCAAGTTCGAACGTATGACGCTCCTCGTCGGCTTGATGGATCGCCACCTGCTTGAAGCTATGCACCATCTCGGAGGCACGATGCAGGTTGTCCGAGGTCAGTCGAAGGCCCTGCTCGATCCGCGCAATGCCCTTGGTCAGATCCGATCGGCGGACGGCGGCGCTCTTCAGCGCCTCGTTCATCGCGCGAAGATCGGCTTCCATGGTCGTCGACGTGGTGAGCGCGAGGCCAAGCGGCGTGCTGACTTCATGCGCCACGCCGGCGACGAGTTGCCCGAGCGAGGCTAGCTTCTCGGCCTGCACGAGTTGCGATTGCGTCGCATGCAAATCGCGCAGCGAGGCTTCCGAGCGCTCCTTTTCCAGCCGCAAGGCCTGCGCGGTCCGAAACTGCTGGCGCGCGCGAAACTCACGGGCGGCGACGGCATAAAGCGACAGGGCATAAGCGTTGAGGACGAGGGAATGATTGATGAAGCGCAGCCCCGGCGGCAAAGCCGGGGCGAGCGATTCAGCGATGCACAGCGCAATCCATGCCGTGAGACAGAACACCGCCAGCGGACCGATCCGCAGCGGCAGCATGGTCGAGACGAACAGGATCACCATCATCACGCCAGGCGCCGCGTAGGTGAATCCCGAGGGCAGAACCAAGTAGACGCTCGGCAGCACGCAGCCTGGAATGACGCAATAGACCAGAAAGATCGTTTCGGCCCACGGCTTCATCGCCCGCATCCAGAGCAACGCGGTGAGCGGAAGCAGAACCAAGACCGCGGTGCCGCCGCGGATCGCCAGCGTGATCGGCAGGATCTCGGGATAGAGCACCCAATCCCAGAACGCATATCCGGCATAGGTGAACGCGCCGAGCAGCATCGCTACCTGCGTCCAGCCGATATTGCCCCGCACATATTGGTCCACGAACCGGCGCTCTTCGACGATGTCGTCGAAGCGCAGTCCAAGGCGGGTCAAAAGGCCGAGCATTCCGGGATCAAAATCGGTCGAGAAAATCTTGCATAGGGAAATTGCAGCGCAAAGAATGATCTACGACAGCTTGCCCACGCTGTCGCGCCCTTTTGGCGCATCCACAGCCACGGCGCGGCATCGCGCCGCGCCCCTTACCGCGCATTCGCCGGCGCGTGGGTCGGCCAGAGATCGGCCCGCCAGTGCAGCGCGATCGCGAGCATGGCGATGAAGCCGGCGGCGGCGAGCAAGGTGCCGGTCGCGGTGTAGCCGATCAGGTCGATCAGGCTGCCGGCGGCGAGCAGGCCGAGCGGCAGGCCGTAGATCACCATCATGCGCACGCCCATCACGCGGCCGCGCAGATGGGCGCTGGCGTTGCGCATCAGCATCACGGCGGCCGAGATCATCGACATGCTCTGTGCGATGCCGGCCAGCACCAGGCAGGCCATCGCCACCGGCATGGTCCTGAGCTCGACGAACACCAGCAGCATCGCGTACCAGGCGAGCGTCGCGCCGATCAAAAGCCGCGCGATGCGCACGCCGCCGGCCATGCTGAGCGTGATCGAGCCGATCAGCGAGCCGACCGCGAAGCTCGCGGAGAGATAGCCGAGCCCGGTCTGGTCGGTATGGAAGATGTTGCGCGCGACGTATGGCAGCAGGCCGTTGGTCAGCGGAAACGCGGTGAGGTTGGCAAGGAACGCAACGCAGAGCGCAGCACGCATGCCGGGCCCGCTCCAGGCGTAGACGATGCCTTCCTTCAGGTCGCGCAGCAGTTTTGAGCCGGGCAGATCGATATCAGCTTGATCGCCTGTGCTGTGCGTCTTGGCTGGACGCTCCATGCACAGCATCAGGATGGCGGCGACGAAGTAGAAGCAGGCGATCCCGACATAGACGTAACCGATGCCGAGCGCCGCGAACAATCCCGCCCCGGTCAATGCGCCGGCGATGCGCGCCGAATCCTGCGTGGTGCGCGCCAGGCTGATGGCGCCGACCAGTTGCTGCGGCGGCATGATGTCGGCGAGCAGCGCGCCGCGCACGCCGAGGTCCGACGGACGGATCACGCCCATCATCGCGACGATGATCATGACGTTGAGCGGCGCGAGATGTCCTGATAGCGCCATTGTCATGATGGTGCCGGCGAGCGCCGTATAGGCGAAGCGCATCACGGCCAGCAAATCGCGATGCCCCATGCGGTCGCCGATCATGCCGACGACCGGCGCAACCAGCGTGCCGACATATTGCAGCGAAGCAAGCACGGTCAGCAGCAGCACCGATCCGGTCTCGACCATGATGTACCAGCCGAGCACCAGCGTCTCGACCTCGAACGCCCAGGAGGTGAGCAGGTCCGACGGCCATTGAAAGCGATAGCTGCGAATCCGGAATGGCGCGAGCGCGGAGGTCCGCGTGGTCCCGCTCAAGACGCGATGACGCGTGTCACGGCGTGTCCTGCCCTTTGCTTGTTTCGTCCGGGGCCTGGTTGTTCTGGGTCTTGATTCTCTTGGCGAAATACCCCGGTTCCGGAAGCGTAGCGCCGACAGCATCGGTGTCAATCGAAGCCGCCGCATGCCGCCATGCGCGACGGCGTGCTGCACCGCCCGGCTAGTTTCGCCCGGCGTGCGCGACCGCCGGATCGGCGGACGCAAGCTGCCTGATCGCATCGATCAGCGCAGCGTTGAAGGCGGCGGGATCCTCGATCTGCGGAATGTGCCCGACATCCTGCATCACCTTGAGCGACGCCTGCGGGATCAGCGCGCGGAGATCGTTGGCCTGGGCGAGCGGCGTGACGTCATCACGATCGCCCCAGATCATCGCCACCGGCACCTTGATCTTCGACACCTCGTCGCGCGAGGCACTCAGCGCCGCACGATCCGAGCCGGTGAAATACAGCAGCCAGTCCGCGATATGGGATGTCGTCCCGGTGACGCGCATCGGCGCCTTGAGGATGTCGAGCGTTTCATCGCTCGCGGCGTCCTTGCGGTAGATCAGCTTGGAGAGCAGGAAGCGCGTCGCCAGCGGATCGGTCGCCGTCGCCGCCACCGCGAGCTCGCGCAGCGGACGATAGGCGAGCAGCGCCGGCGGATCGGACGGCGGCTGCGTCAGCCCCAGCGCCGCATCCACCAGCACGAGCCCGATCGCACGGTCCGGATGGCGCAGGACATATTCGAGTGCCGCGCCTGCGCCAAAGGAATGACCGACGATGATGGCGCGCCCCACCCCCAGCGCCGTCATCATGCCGTCGATGCGGGCGGCCTGCTCGGCACGGGTGTAGCCGCCTTGCCGCTCGGAATAGCCGAACGGCGGCAGGTCGGGCGCGATCGGCCTGTAGCCATCGGCCTTGAGCGCCGCCGTCGTGCGCCACCACAATTTGCTCCAGGCCGCGGTGCCATGAAACAGCACCACCGGAATGCCGCCCGGCGGCGCCGGATCCATCACGAACAGGCGTCCGTGGCCGCTGTCGACAAACTTGCCGTCGGCAGGCGCCGCCGCGGCTGCGCTCTCCGTTTCCCTGAGATGCGCAGCCAGCCGCAGCGCGCCCAGTCCAACGGCGAGCACGCCGATGAGGCCGGTCACGACCACGACCGCACCGATCGCGAAGCGGCGGATCCATCGCGTCATCGCCGGCCACACCCGGCGGTCAGCACCGGCCAGACCAGCCACGCGCCACGGCTGTAGAGCGATTTGACGGTGTCCTCGTCGGCCGTCCGCATCGCGAGGAAGCCGCGGCCGGAGGCAAGCAGATCGCCGTCGGCGCCGGCCAGCCGGCCCGGATCGCCGAACGCGACCACGACGGTGGGAGTCACGACGAGCGCGGCCGCGGCCATCCCGACGAACCACACCACCAGCACCGCGGCGGCGCCGCCGGCGAAGCGAAGCAAGCGACGCCTTGCCTGAGCAATCCTTGCCTCAGTAGTCGTAGGCATGTTCGAACCTGGCGCCGAGCGCCTCGACGGTGGCCGGAAACGCGGCCACCGTGGCGACCTCGGTATCGTAGCCCACTCTGCGCCAACCGGGCATCGATTGCACGTCGGTCTCGAAGATCGGCCTGGCGCCGCCGACCTGCGGGAGCTGTCCCGCGGGAACCAGCACCGTCGTCAGGATCCTGGTGTTGCCCGCGATCTCGCCGAACGACAGCCCCTTGGCGCCGATCTCCCTGATGATGCCGGTGAACTCGCGATAGCGCGGCGTGATCATCAGCACGCCCTGCCGGCCGTCGGCCGCGCGCACCTCGCGCACCGGGCGGATCCGGCTATCCGGCGGCAGGGCCTGCGCCGACGGCGCCAGCACGACGCTGCCGATCTCGAGATCGGCGGGAGACAATCCCGCGAGCGCGCCGATCGCCTTCGCGTAGAGCGATTTGACGCCATATTGCAGCGACAGCGAAAACCGCCGCTCCACCGAACGCAGCGACGGCTCGAACGGCACGTCGTGCCAGAGCGCCGACAATTTGTCGGCGAACGGATAGCGGTACCACGGCGTCTGCTCGAGGAACTTGGCGTAGTCGTCGAGCAGCGCCTGGTTGAACTCGTCCTCTTTGGTGCGCGTGGACCCGCGCCACGCCACGGTGAGCGCGCCGATGGTGCGCTCATAGAGCCCCTGCACCGCCATCTCGGCGGTGAAGCTGGTTCCGATGATGTAGTCGGTGATCATCTGGTCCGGCGTGGCGGGCCGGGCCGACGACGAGGAGCGCCTCGCGCCGCAGAGGCTGGACCAGAAGCCCCTGACGCTGCGGTAGTAATCGAACGAGGATTCCGAGGCCGCGCGGGTCACGCCGGCGAGATCGGAATAGGCATAGACGATGTACCACTCCGGATAGGTCAGGAACGTATCGCCTTCCGCCCGCGCGTATTTGGCATCGTCGACACCGAAGGCCGCGGTGGCGGGCGCCAGGGAATCGTCCGGCGTGCAGGCGTACTGGACGTAGCCGATCTGCGCCGCGCAGCCCGCGACGAACACGACAACGGCGACACCGATGACGGCCGCGATCCGCCGAAACCATTTCATGCCAGCCGGCTCCTCGCCGAAAATCCGGTCACGATGCCGAAGGCGCCGAGCGCGAGATGCGGCACGCTCGAGGCCACCTTCACGAAGGTCGAGGTCGAGCGGACGCCATCAATGAAGATGCTGAGATCGAGATAGCCGGAGCCGGTGAACACGCCCATCACGCCGTCGAGGAAATACAGCGTGCCGAACACTTTCAGGAAGAAGATCGACGCCTGCCGCGAAATCGCTGCTGCCGCGATCGCCCAGGCTGCGGAGGCCAGATGCAGCGCATCCTTGTAGATATCGAGATGGAACAGGCCGAACACCCGTCCTTCGGTGTCGATGAAGGCCGGGATGTAGTCGGTCGCCGCAGCGAACAGCAATGCGGCGCCGAGCAGCGCGGCGGCCAGACGAGAGCGATCCATGATCCTGCGCTCCTTCAAGCGAAATAGACGTCCCACATCATGTTGCGGAACACCAATGACGGGTCGAGCCGGCGCTTGGCGGCGACGAATTGCTCGGTACGCGGATAGATCGACCGCACCTGGTCGCGCCGGGCATGCAGCCGGTATGGCAGATAGAACGCGCCGCCGAGATCCTTGACGCCTTCGATCAGGGCTTCGGTCATCCGCATCATGTCGACCTCGCCCTCCGGGCTGATCTCCTGCGAGAACGACATCACCGCCGCGATCCGCTTCTGCGGCGCATAGGCCAGCACCGCGACCGGATCGGCATCGACATAGCGCAAGGTCACGTTGAGAAATTCCGACTTCGCCTTCGGGATCACCGCGCGGCAGAGATTGACGAAGCCGTTGAATCGATCCGGCGGAACGAAATATTCATGCAGGATGTCGGTCCGCGTGCCGTCTCCCGACGCCAGATTGACCACCGGCTCGACCATCAGCGTGTTGCGGGTGGCGGCGCCAGCGATCGACGGGCTGACCGAGGCTTCCATGAACCAGCGGAAATTCTTCGCCCATTCACGCCCGGTTTGCAGCCGATAGACGTCGCGGGAGAATCCCGTCAGCGCGCCATGGTCGACCACGGCGGGAAGCGGCGACGGCTGCGTGGCGGCTGCCCGATAGGTGATCATCAGGGCCTCGTCGAACAGGCTCTCGCGCGCGACCGAAAGCCTGCCATAGGCCATCCGCACCGCGGGATCGTTCTCGACCGCGTTGACGAAAGCATCGGCGAATTGCGATGGCTGCATCCTCGTATAGGTCGGCTGCATCAGCGCATTCGGCACCATGTCGAGCTCGAGCTCGACGATGGCCCCGAACAGGCCGTATCCGCCCATCGCGAGCGCGAACAGCTCCGGTTCCTTGGTCCGCGAGCACTCGACCAATTGTCCGTCGGACATAACGATCTTCACCGCGCGCACCGTAGCGCCAAACGGACCGTAGCGCGTCGGCCAGCCATGCGAATTGACGCAGAATGTCGAGCCGACGCCAAAATCGCTGTTGGACTGCATCACCGCCGGCGAGAAGCCCTGCGCATCGAGCGCGCGGATCACCTCGAACCAGCGCATCCCCGCCCCGACGCGATAGGTCATGTTGGCGCGATCGGTCTCGATGTGCCCGCCGGTCAGGGTGATCGCGACCCCGTCGCGCGGAATCGACTGGCCGCCCATCGAGTGGCGCGCCACGCCGATGGCGAACGGACGTCCCTCGGTCCTGGCCGCGGCGATCTCCTGCCGGATCGTGCCGACGATGTCGTCGGCGGGCGCGGCCCTAAGCGCGACGTGGCGCGCCACCGGTGTCGGATTGAGCCGGCTGGCGTCGTTGATGATGGGCCTCGGAGTGAACTCGGCGTGCGCCGGTACTCCCGAAGCCAGCACCGTTGCTAGTCCTCCCTTGAGGACGGATCGTCGCGATAGCGTCACAAGAAATTCCTCAAACGACTCGTCTGGCGAATGTTACCGGAAAAATCCTCCCGACAACGGACTGGCGTTCTCGCGAATCACAAGCCCATGCGCGGCACCGCGCGTCGCAACATGAGGTGGGTTGGTATGAACGCCAGCAGCGGCAGGCCGATCATCAGGCCGGCGAGCCACACCAGCGGCGGCACGAAGTCTTGCGGCGCCCTGTCGCTCATGCCGAACACATAGTTGATGTTGACCGGGGTCATGCCCGGGTCCGGCCGCGGTCCCGGCATCACGAAGTAGCAGATCAACAGCAGCGCCCAGGCCAATGCGCTCCAGGCGATCAGCGCGCGCTGATCATAGCCAAGCCGCCAGACCAGGAACAGCAGCAGGAACGGCAGCCAGCCGTGAAAGCCCGACAGGAACCGGAGGAACAGCGAGAGGTCCTGATCGAACATGTAGTTCGTCATTCCGGTCAGCGAGACACCGGCGACATGCGCCAGAAAGTCGACCACCCAGAAGGTTTGCGGCACCAGCAGGCCGACGGCACACATCGAAATCAACAGCGCGCTCTCGGTCCAGACCCCGATCAAGGTGAGGATCAGGGAGACGTCGCAGAAATAGAGAAAATTGGTCGGCCCGTACCAGTAGGTATAGACCGGCACCAAAACGGCCATGAAGGCGCTGAAGCCGATCTTGACGGAGAGCGGAATGCGCGTGCGCGACTGCTCGACAGCGATAACGGACATTGCGGCGGGAACTTTCCATTGCACAACCGGCGATGCTTAGCACCCGGCCGGTAAACGGCCTCACCAGCTCGCAACCCTGGATTACCGGCGTGCGAGAATTCGGTTAACGCAAACCGAGCGTGCACCATACAGTTTTAGCTACGGCTGTGTGCGCCTTTGGGGTAGCATGCCCGTTCCAAAGCTGCGGAGCAGCCCATGACGGCCTTCGGAGTATTCGCAATCTATGTGACGCCGTTCGTGATCATCGGGATCGCAATCAAACTGCTGATGAAGCGTTACGCCATCGATCTGCCCGAGGTGCAGAACCAGGCAGGCGCGGCGCCGAAGCGACGATTTCTGCTCGGCGCCTGGCGATCGGATTAGGCCATGTAGGCCGATCGCTTCAGGCCGGCCCGGTTTACAAGGCTGCGGCCACGGCGTAGCGCTTTATCGTTGAACTTTGTCTTCTGGACCGCCCCTGAGGAGGGAATAACCCCGTGCCCAGCCCGGAAAACCTTCCAATCGACCAGATCTACGTTCCCCTGAAGAAGAGGGAAACCCTCAGGCCCGAGGTCGTCGAAGAGATCGCCGCGAGTATCCTGGAAATTGGACAACAAATCCCGATTCTCGTTCGACCAGATGAGAGCAGGCTCGTGTTGCTCGAGGGATTGCATCGGCTCGAGGCCTGCAAGGCGCTCGGCGAGACGACGATCATCGGAGTCCGGGGTTCAGCGGAGGTCCACCCCAAGGCGTTGTTGTCCGACTCAGCAGTGATCGAGGCTGAGCGTGACAAGATGGCGCGATTGAGGAAGCTGCGTCTTGAAAAGGAAGCTGCCGAGAGATCGACCACGGCCGCGGCCACAATCGTGGAATCCAAGTCGGCCGAGCCTCGGCCAGCCCGTTCCGGCAAGAGCATCGGACGGGGATCATCGGGCGGACAAGGATCGAAAACGAAAACCCTGTCGGAATGGATCACGCAACAGAAGCGCGACGGTGGTCGCTATTGACTGCCGGCTCGGCCGCCAAAGCAGCAGCCGCGAAAGCGAACCGGCGCGCCATCACTCCTCCTGCTCGACGCCTGGCAGTCGGCGTAGATGGATGCCTCAACCACGACCGCACCCGGTCAGGCGCGCCCGCAGGCAGGAGACCGCCTCGGCCATTGCAAGGTCGGCCTGCACGCCGTCGCGCTGGCGCAGGCTCACCCGCCCTTCCCGCATCTCGCGCCCGCCGACGATCGCCATGACCGGCACCGCCATATCACGCGCCGCCACGATGCGCCGCGACAACGTGTCGGCGCTGTCATAGGCGACGGCGCGAATACCGGCACCTTCGAATGCCGCCAGCACGTCCCGGCCATATCCGGCCTGCTCCTGCGAGATCGGGGCGACCGCAACCTGGTCCGGTGCGAGCCAGAATGGCAGCACGCCGCCATAGTGCTCGAGGAGGATCGCGATCATGCGGCCGAGTGATCCGAAGATCGCATGGTGGATCATCAGCGGCGTTGCACGGCTGCCGTCGGGCGCGATGTAAGACGCCCCGAGCCGTTGCGGCAACACGCCGTCGATCTGCACCGTTCCGCATTGCCACGACCGCCCGAGCCGGTCGCGTAGCGCGAATTCCAGCTTCGGCCCGTAGAATGCGCCCTCGCCGGGATTGATCCGAAGCACGAGGCCACAGCGCCGCGCGGCATCGCCGAGCTTCGCCTCCGACCAGTCCCACGTCGCGTCGTCCCCGGCGCGCAGCGCAGGCCGCGTCGCCAGCGCCACCTCATAGTCGGGGAAGCCGAGCTCGCGGTAGACCTCGTCGAGCAGGGCGATGAAGCGCGCGACCTCGTCTTCCACGTCCTGCTCGCGACAGAACACATGCGCATCATCCTGCTCGAAGCCGCGCGTCCGCATGATGCCGTGCAGCGAACCGGACGGCTCGTTGCGGTGGCAGGCGCCGAATTCGGCATAGCGGATCGGCAGCTCGCGCCATGAGCGCAGCCCCTTGTTGAAGATCTGCACATGGCAGGGACACGACATCGGCTTCAGCGCCATCGCCGCCTCGCCGTCGTCGATCCGGAACATGTGCGCGCCGAACTTGTCCCAGTGACCGCTGCGGCTCCACAGCGCCTGAGGCAGCACTTGCGGCGTGCGGACCTCGGCATAGCCGGCGCGACGCATCCTGCGTCGGACATAGTCTTCCAGCACCCGGTACAGCGCGGTGCCGCGCGGATGCCAGAACACCATGCCGGGCGCATCGTCCTGCAGGTGCCAGAGCTTCAATTGCACGCCGAGATGTCTGTGATCGAGTTCGTCCATGGCTACGTTCCTTGTCGGGGGCAGAGCGCGGACGGGATCATCAGAAACAGAAAGGCCCCGTCCGTCGCCGGCGGGGCCTTTTCTGGGTGAAGGACGCTTCTCTCTAGCGCGCGCAACCAGCAGGCGATCCGCCGTAAGCGGTCGCGGTGGTGGTCGATGCGGCTGAGAAAAGCTTGTTCATGCCCGGTGTATGGCCGGAAAATGCGCGGGCGTCAATGCGGGCGACGTGTAGTCCCGCGTCGTCCCGGCGAAGGCCAGGACCCATAACCACAAATGGTTGTTGGTGCGCGATGTCGGAACGACGAGTCCCAACCACGACATCCGCCGCGGCGTATGGGTCCCTGCTTTCGCAGGGACGACATGCGGGAAGAGTTGAGCACACTCCGATATCATTGCTCGGCTTGCCGACTCCGCCAAAACTCCGGCGTCCACGCTCCGCCGCTCATTCATCCGAACACGACATTTTGTCATGACCGCCGCAGTTGCATTTTTTGCACCGCATCATATGATACATATAATTCTATAAGATTCCCGCATTGAACGGAGTTCCGCCATGGCAACCAGCGTCGATCCCGTCGTCATCCTATCCGCCGCCCGCACCCCGCTCGGTCGCTTCATGGGCGACCTTACTTCGCTGCCGGCGCACAAGCTCGGCTCGCATGTGATAGGCGCGGCACTCGAACGCGCGAAACTCGCGCCCGAAAGGATCGACGAAGTGTTCATGGGCAACGTGCTGCCGGCCGGCCAGGGCCAGGCTCCGGCCCGCCAGGCCGCGCGCGGCGCCAGACTGCCGGATGCCACCGGCGCCACCACCGTCAACAAGGTCTGCGGGTCCGGCATGAAGGCGACCATGCTCGCCCACGACATCATCAAGGCCGGCTCGGCCGAGATCGTGCTGTCCGGCGGCATGGAGAGCATGAGCAATGCGCCGTATCTGTTGCAGAAGGCGCGCGGCGGCTACCGCGCCGGGCACGACCGCATCATCGATCACATGATGATGGATGGGCTCGAGGACGCCTATGAGACCGGCCGCTCGATGGGCGATTTCGGCGAGGCGACGGCGGAGGCGTATCAGTTCACCCGCGCCGACCAGGACGCGTTCGCGATGGAAACGCTGAGCCGCGCCCGCAAGGCAGTCGAGAGCGGCGCCTTCAAGGCCGAGA
The DNA here is from genome assembly GCF_002341725.1 of Bradyrhizobium sp. UBA2491. Classification (NCBI taxonomy): domain Bacteria; kingdom Pseudomonadati; phylum Pseudomonadota; class Alphaproteobacteria; order Hyphomicrobiales; family Nitrobacteraceae; genus Bradyrhizobium; species Bradyrhizobium sp. UBA2491. Next base: position 66,049 of record NZ_DDOP01000044.1, on the reverse strand, counting down.
TCGCGCCGATCACGTTGAGCGAGAAGGCCGGTCCGCGCATCATCGCCAATGACGAGCACCCGCTGAAGGTCGATCCCGCAAAGATCCCCGGCCTGAAGCCGGCGTTCCGCGCCAACGGCACCATCACCCCGGCCGCCTCCTCGGCCAATGCCGACGGCGCCGCGGCGCTGATCCTGGCCAAGCGCTCGCTCGCCGACCGCGACGGGCTGCCGGTGCTGGCCGAGATCAAGGGCCATGCCACCCACAGCCAGGAGCCGCAGTGGTTCACGACGGCGCCGATCCCTGCAATCCGCAAGCTGCTCGACAAAGTCGGCTGGAACGTCGGCGATGTCGACCTGTTCGAGATCAACGAGGCATTCGCGGTGGTCGCGATGGCGGCGCAGCGCGACCTCGGCATCCCCAGAGACCGGCTCAACATCAATGGTGGCGCCTGCGCGCTCGGCCATCCGATCGGCGCCACCGGCGCACGGCTGATCGTGACGTTGCTGCACGCGCTGGAGGCGCAAAACCTGAAGCGCGGCGTCGCGGCGCTGTGCATCGGCGGCGGCGAAGCCACCGCGATCGCGGTGGAGCGGGTCACGCACTGAGGCTCGAGCCCCGTCATTGCGAGGAGCGCTAGCGACGAAGCAATCCACATATCCGCATATGCGGATCGATGGATTGCTTCCGCCTTCGCCAAGGCTCCGGCGGACAAGTCGCTTCGCTCGCAACGACGCGCAGAGATGCCGGCCTCTCCGAGAGGCCCGTCGAGACGTGACGCGACCGTTCAGCTCAATGTCCGAAAATGAGGGAACTTTGCCATTTTAGACATAGGCACCCCGTGCCATATTGCGCATCACCGATAAAACCTCATTGCATTTGATCTGGAACCCAATGATCTCGAACTCGCTTGCCGCTGCCCTCGCCCGCCGCAACATCCACTACGGTTGGGTGATGGTCGGGGTGACATTCTTTGCCGCGCTGATCTCGGCCGGCACCGTCGGTGCGCCCGGCGTCTTCATCGTGCCATTGCAGAATGAGTTCGGCTGGTCGACCGCGGAAATCTCCTCGGCGCTGTCGATCCGCTTCATCCTGTTCGGGCTGATGGCGCCGTTCGCCGCCGCGCTGATGAACCGCTACGGGCTGCGCAACGTCACGCTCGCCGCGCAATTGATCGTGGTCTCCGGACTGTTGGCGTCGCTCGCCATGACGCAGGTCTGGCAGCTCATCCTGCTGTGGGGCGTCGTGATCGGGATCGGCACCGGCATGACGGCATTGGTGCTCGGCGCGACGATCGCCTCGCGCTGGTTCGTGGCGCGGCGCGGCCTCGTGATCGGCATCATGACCGCGAGCGTCGCGACCGGGCAACTCGCTTTCCTGCCGCTGCTTGCGACCATCACCGAGCGTTACGGCTGGCGCATCGCGCTTGGCGCGGTCTGCATCGTGCTCGGCGTCGCCGCATTCGCCGTGCTGATGCTGATGCGCGACCGGCCGGGCGACGTCGGCCTGCGCCCGTTCGGCGACGACGGCACCGCGCCCCTGCCCGCGCCGCCGCCGGCCAACGCGCCGATCATGGCGGCCGCGCTCGGCACGCTGCGCGACTCCTCCAAATCGTCGGTGTTCTGGATCCTGTTCGCGACCTTCTTCGTCTGCGGCGCCTCGACCAACGGCCTCGTCCAGGTTCACTTGATCCCGATGTGCCTGGATTACGGCATCCCGCAGGTGCAGGCCGCAAGCCTGCTCGCGGCGATGGGCATCTTCGACTTCTTCGGCACCATCATTTCCGGCTGGCTGTCGGATCGCTACGACAATCGCAAGCTGCTGTTCTGGTACTACGGCCTGCGCGGCCTGTCGCTGCTGTACCTGCCTTACTCCGACTTCACCTTCTACGGGCTGTCGCTGTTTGCGATGTTCTACGGCCTCGACTGGATCGCGACCGTGCCGCCGACGGTGCGCCTCACCGCGCAGCGGTTCGGCGCCGAGCGCGCCAACCTGGTGTTCGGCTGGATCTTCGCCGGCCATCAGCTCGGTGCCGGTGCCGCCGCGTTCGGCGCCGGAGTATCGCGCACACTCTATGCGAGCTATCTGCCGGCGTTCTTCATTGCCGGCGCACTCTGCGTCGTTGCGGCGTTGTCCGTGCTGGCGATCGCGCGGCCGCAGCCAAAGCCTGCGGCCGAGCCGAAACCGGCTGCGGCCTGAGCGGCCGCGCCCGTTCTCCGGCCCTGTCGGCAGCCTGCCGCTACTCGGCGGCGAGGCCGGTCGGCGCGGCGGCCTCCGCGGCTTCCTTGTTGTAGTCGTGCACGACGCGGCCGAACGGCAGTGTCAGGTCGGCGATGTAGTGATGCGCGCCGACCACGCGCTTGACCGGGAAATCCGCAACCGGCGCGTTGACATGCGGCACCAGATGCAGCCGGCCAGGCCCGATCCACGAGCCCTTGACGACGATGTCGGTCAGGTTGATCGCGACCAGCTGGCAGACCTCGAGATGGCCATCGACGCCGGGGATCATCTTGAGATTGACCTGGGTCTTCGACAGCGTAGCGCGGGTGACGTCTCCATTACCCGCCATGCTCTCGTGCTTGTAACCCATCGTGCCCATCGCAACGAGCTGGCCGGCATATTCCAGCGTGCCGGTCAGCGTGTCCTTGACGATCTCGAGCTTGGGATGGGCGTACTTCTTCGGAAAGCCCCAGATCTCGCGCCCGGCCGCGATCGGCGGATCATCGTCGAGATACATCTGGCAGACGAAGTTGACCTCTTCGCCGTGCAGGCGCGCGGGGATCACGAGGCCGGATTCGGTGTAGCTGCCGAAGCCGGAGCTGTCGGGCATCTTGATCCATTCGTAATGCACGATCGCCTGCTCGATCGGCTCCAGCGGCTCAGGCAGGCCGGCGCGGATCAGCTCCGGATCGGTCTCGTAGGTGATGACAAGGAATTCGCGATCGATGAAGCGATACGGACCGGCAGGATAGCTCGGGCCGGCGGCCGGCATCGACGGAAGCTTGAGCAGATCTTCCCTGCGCATCGCAATAACCCCCTGTTTGCAAATATCTCCCGGAGGCTATCGGCCGAGATTGACAGCGATGTGAGGGATTTCCGTCAGGCGCGTGACCTCGGTTGCGCTGGTGTGATCCGCGTCGCGCGGCGGAGCCCATTGCTAACCATGCAGGCAGGCATGGCGGATGCGCGGCGCACGGGCGCCGGGCTTGTCATCACGGCGTCATCGGCACGCTGAATTCTCGCCGCGCATTTTGGAGGGCCTGATATGGATGCGCGATCCCCTCGCCTTGACGATATCGATCATGCGACGCCGGGCTGGCGCCCCGAGGGTTGCGATCGCGTGGCCCTGGTGCTGCAAGGCGGCGGCGCGCTCGGCGCCTATCAGGCCGGCGTCTATCAAGCGCTGCACGAATCCAACATCGAGCCCGACTGGGTCTGCGGCGTCTCGATCGGCGCGATCAACTCGGCGATCATCGCCGGCAACCCGCCGGAAAAGCGGCTGGAGCGGCTGCACATTTTCTGGGACCGCATCACCAGCCGCAAGATCTGGCACTACACGCCGGACGGCGACATCTTCCGCAAGGCGCGCAACCTTACCAGCTCATGGATGACGACGACGCTCGGGCAGCCCGGCTTCTTCACCCCGCATCAGACCAATCCGTGGTTCAGCCCGGCGGGCGCGCGCACCGCCACCAGCTACTACGACACCACGCCGTTGCGTGACTCGCTGCTCGAGCTGGTCGACTTCGATCGCATCAATTCCAAGAAGATGCGCTTCGCGGTCGGCGCGGTGAACGTGCTGTCGGGCAACTTCATCTATTTCGACAACGCCCATGACGAGATCATCCCCGAGCACATCATGGCGAGCGGCGCGCTGCCGCCGGCGCTGCCGATGGTCAAGGTCGGCACCGATCATTTCTGGGACGGCGGCATCGTCTCCAACACGCCGCTACAGCATCTGCTCGACCAGGAGGACAACGCCAACTCGCTGGTGTTCCAGGTCGACCTGTTCTCGGCCCGCGGCGCGCTGCCGCGCGACATCCAGGACGTGATGGCCCGCCACAAGGACATCATGTATTCGTCGCGCACCCGCTACAACACCGACGTCTACCGCAAGACCTACAATCTGCGCACTGCCCTGCACAACGCGCTGGGAAAAATCCCCGACGATCAGCTCTCGGAAGAAGAACGCCAGCTCAAGAAGGCGAACAGCCGACTGCCCGGGATCACGCTGTTGCAGCTGATCTACCAGCAGAAGGCCTATGAGGGCGATGCCAAGGACCACGAGTTCTCCGGCACCTCGATGCGCGAGCACTGGGCCAGCGGACACGAGGACACCAAGCGCTCGCTGAAGCGGCGCGAATGGATCAAGATGCCGGAGAACGGCATGGGCATCGTGATCCACGACGTGCATCGCGAAGCGGAGTAGTAGAGATCGTCTCTTCTGCCGTCATTGCGAGCGAGGCGAAGCTGCTCGCAATGACGGTTGAGAGGTCTTACGGCCGCGTCGACATGTTGCTCGGCGGTCCGGCCTTGCGGATCGGCTCGGCAAGGCGCGCGAACTCGCAGAGCAGCGAGCGCGTCTTGCGCGGATCGATCACCTCCTCGACCCAGAACTTCTCGGCCGAGCGGAACGGCGAGCGCAGCTTGTTGAGGCGGTCCTCGATCTCCCGCAGCTTGGCGGCGGGATCGGCGGCCGCGTCGATCTCGGCGCGATAGGCCGCCTCGATGCCGCCCTCGAGCGGCAGCGAGCCCCAATAGGCCGACGGCCAGGCATAGCGCATCGAGAAGCGGTTGGCCGGCTGATGCACCACGCCGGCGACGCCGAACGCGTTGCGGATGATGATGGTGCACCATGGCACCGTGCTCTGGTTGACCGCGGCCATCGCCCGCACGCCGTGGCGGATGGTCGCCGACTTCTCCGCCTCGAGCCCGATCATGAAACCGGGGCAGTCCATCAGATAGACCACCGGCAGATGGAAGGTCTCGGCGAAGTCGACCCAGCGCACCACCTTGGCGCAGGCATCCGCGGTCCACGAGCCGCCATAGTGGAACGGATCGCTGGCGAGCAGCAGCACCGCCCTGCCCTCGATCCGCGCCAGTCCGGTGATGACCGGGCGGCCGAAATTGCTCGCGACCTCGAAGAACGAGCCCTTGTCGACCACCGCATCGATGATCGGCCGCATCTTGTAGACCTGCTTGCGATTGCGCGGCACCGCCGTAAGCAACGACTCCTCGGCGCGCTCCGGATCGTCGGTGCAGGGAATGGTCGGCGGCAGATCGTAGACCGACGACGGCAGATAGGACAGGAAGCGCCGCGCATGGTCGAACGCCTCCTCCTCGGTCTCGACGGCCTGGTCGATCGCGCCGGCGCGGGTCTGGATGTCGGCGCCGCCGAGCTCCTGCTTGGTCAGATCCTGACCCAGCCGCTTCACCACCGGCGGGCCGGCGACGAACATCGCGGAGCTCTTGGTCATGATCGAGTAATGCGTCGCCGCGAGCCGCGCGGCGCCAAGGCCCGCGACCGAGCCGAGGCCGAGACCGACCACCGGCACGCGCGCCAGGTTGGCGGTCGTGTACCAGTACCAACGCGTGCCGCCGACGCCGCCGGGCAGGTTGGCGGCGCCCCTGGTCTCGATCGTCTTGACCGAGCCGCCGCCGCCGGAGCCTTCGATCACGCGGACGATCGGCAGGCGGAAGTCGTGCGCCATCTCCTCCGCCATCAGCGGCTTGGCGGAGATCGACGCATCGGCCGAGCCGCCGCGCACGGTGAAATCGTCGCCGACCACGACCACGGTGCGGCCGTCGACCCTGGCGCGGCCGAACACGCAGTTCGCCGGCGTCAGATGCTTGAGTTCGTTGCTCTCGTCATATTCGGCGATGCCGGAGATCGCACCGACCTCGTGGAAGCTGCTGTTGTCGACGAGCTTGTCGATGCGCTCGCGAACGGTGAGCCGACCCTGGTCGCGTTGCCGCTTGACCTTGTCAACGCCTCCCATCTCCCGCGCGAACGCTTCGCGCCGGGCGAGGTCGTCGAGTTCCGGCTTCCAGTTCATTCAGTGCCTCCGTCTTGATGATCTTGTTGTTATGGGCCGTCACCGGAAGCGACTTGCGTTCGATCCGATTGCTGAAGATGTCGCCGTCGGCGCCCTCGAGCAGGCTGCCGAGCGCGGCGGCGAGGTCGACCATCTGCGGCGCGACCTCGCGGTGCAGCCGCGCCTCGTCATACATCGCCGAGAGCAGGCCGATCGTGGCGACCACGTAGGTCTGATACTGCGGTGACCACACCGGCACCGCGACGCCGTTGATGTGCGGGCTCCACAGGCCGCAGGCGACGACGTAGCCGTGCTCCTGAAGGTGACGGCGGTTGGCCTCGATGCGCGGCGTCAGCATCTTGGCGCCGTCGGGCAACTCGCCTTCCATCTCCGCGATCAGGGCATCGCCAACCGTGGGATCGAGCGCTGCGGTGTAGGCGTGGCCGGCGGCGGTGGTCGCCATCGAGATGCGGCTGCCGGTGGCTTCATGCAGGCCGAGCGCGTTGGCGGCGCGGGCGAACTCCAGATAGACCAGCTGAAAGCGGTCGGGGATGACGAAGCCGACCGTGCCGGGCAGCTGATCGGCGACATCCTGCAAGCGCAGCCGGATCAGGTTGCGAAGCTGCAACCCCTTCATCATCGAGGTGCTCATCGCGACCGCGCTCGGACCGATCCGATACTTCTGGTCGCGCGGCAGATAGACCAGCTGGCCCATCCGCGTCAGCGTGTGCGTCAAGCGCGACACCGTCGAACGCGGCAGCCCGCAGCGGTTCGAGATTTCGAGATTGCCGAGCCGGGCCTCGTGCCCCTCGAAGCACCGCAGCACATCGAAGGCGCGCGACACCACCTGGATGACCTCGCCATCGCCTGTCTCGCTGGCGAGCATTCCCTGCCGGCTGAGCCGTTCCGAGCGCCTTCCCATCTTGTTTTTCTCCATTCCGCATGACGGAATAAAATTCCACTTGCAGAAGAAACTACCTCAGGCAATCTGCCGCCACAACAAAAAGCCGTTCGCCGGATGAAATTTCCGCAAGACGGTATCGGAGAATGGAATGCCAGAGATCAAGGTCGTGACCGAAGTTGCCGGACGCGTTTGCGCTCTTCCCGTTGAAGCCGGCAGCAAGGTCGGCAGCGGCGACGAGATTGCGTTCGTCGAAGCGATGAAGATGGAAATCCCGGTCACATCGACCGCAGCAGGCAAAATCAAGTCGATTCTGGTCAAGATCGACGATGTCATCGCCGAGGGCCAGGCGGTCGCGATCATCGAGACCTGAGATCCCGCCCTTTCGGCCCAGCCGCGACAATCTGTCCGGTGATGCAACGCCCGAAATCGCCAAGTTGCGCCTGACGTAGCGTTGCCATCGCCGGATCGCGATGCAATCATCCCGCCCGCAAAAGTTTCGCACAGCGAAACAATGGGAGGAATAATGATCCATCGGCTGATGGCGCTCGCGCCTGCCGCTCTTGCCGGCATTTCACTCGTCGCTGCCCTGCCCGCCTCGGCCGAGGACATCAAGCTGCCGCCGACCATGGCGGTGACCGCCTATGACACCGGCACCGCCGGCTTCAACATCGCGGTCGGCGTCGGCAAGATGATGAAGGACAAATACGGCACCGACGTCCGCGTGCTGCCGGCCGGCAACGACGTCGCCCGTCTCGCCCCGCTGCGCGCCAAGCGCGCGATCTCCTCGGCGATGGGATCCGGCACCTATTTCGCACAGGAAGGCGTGTTCGAGTTCGGCGCCAGGGAATGGGGCCCACAGCCGTTGCAACTGCTGCTGTCGTCGGTCGACTGCAATTGCGGCGCGCTCGGCGTCGCGGCGGATGCCGGCGTCAAGGAAATGAAGGATCTGCGCGGCAAGCGCGTCGGCTTCGTGGTCGGCTCGCCGGCGCTGAACCAGAACGCGCTCGCGATGCTTGCCTTCGGCGGTCTCACCGAGAAGGACGTCAAGATCGTCGAGTTCGCAAGCTATGGCGCGATGTGGAAGGGCCTGATCAACAACGACGCCGACGCTGCCTTCGGCACCACCATCACCGGTCCCGCCAAGGAAGCCGAGACCTCGCCGCGCGGATTGATGTGGCCGCCGCTGCCGGCCAACGACAAGGAAGGCTGGGCGCGGGTGAAGAAGGTCGGCTCGTTCTTCTTCCCGCAAACCGCGACCTGCGGCGCCGGCATCACGCCGGACAAGCCGATCCAGCTCGGCAACTACCCCTACCCGATCTTCGTCGCCTACGCCGCGCAGCCGGCCGATCAGATCTACGCGATCACCAAGGCGATGATCGTCAATTACGACGCCTACAAGGACTCGGCGCCCGGGGCCGCCGGCCTCGGCGCCGACCGCCAGACCAGGAACTGGGTCGTTCCCGTGCATCCCGGCGCGGTCAAGGCGCTCAAGGAGGCCGGCCATTGGAGCGACGAGCAGGAGGCGCACAACAACGCGCTTTACAAGCGGCAGCAGGTGCTGGCCACAGCCTGGACCGACTACGGCAAGTCGAACCCGCCCGCAGACGACAAGGCCTATCTCGACGGCTGGATGAAGGCACGCGCCACCGCGCTCGCCAAAGCCGACCTGCCCAACGGCTTTGAGTAACACCTGACGAGCCTGCGGCCCAAACCAACAGCACTGGGGGATGCGTGATGCCGGATAACGCCGCGGCTGCGCCTGCGAAGCGAATCGAGTTCGAGGATCCGCATGCCGGCCTCGACAATTTGCAGGAGGCCGAGGTCACCCGCGTGCGCTCGTTGCGCGGCCCTTGGCGCTGGGCGCTGGTGGCGGCGACCGCCGCGACCATCCTGCTCTGCATCAACCAGCAATTCTCGCTGCGTTTCTTCGTCGACTACACCCAGCTCAACACCGAGTATTTCTATCTCCTGATCGCACTGATGCTGCCGTTCACGTTCCTGATCTTCCCGGGAACGGAGCGTGCGCCGCTGAAGCGCATTCCCTGGTATGACCTCGCCCTCGCGGTGGCGACCTTCGTCGCCTCGATCTGGCTGATGCTGAACGTGCGCAAGGCGGCGCAGTATGGCTGGGAATCCGATGGCGCGCCGCGCAACGTCATCATCGCCGGCCTCGTGATGTGGGCGATGCTGATGGAGGCACTGCGTCGGACCGGCGGCTGGAGCCTGCTGCTGAGCGTGCTGCCCTTCACGGTCTATCCGCTGTTCGCCGAAGCGGGCTGGCTCGGCCCGTTCCGCGGCTCGCAGCTCACGCTCGACCAGGCCACGGCCTATCACGTACTGTCCGGCGAGAGCCTGCTCGGGATTCCGATCCAGGCCTTCGCCGACACCGTGATCGGCTTTCTGGTGTTCGGCACCGCGCTGATGATGACCGGCGCCGGAAAGTTCTTCATCAACCTCGCCTTCGCGCTGTGCGGCACCTTCCGTGGCGGCGCCGCCAAGGTCTGCATCTTCGCCTCCGGCCTGCTCGGCATGATGTCGGGCTCGATCGTGTCCAACGTGCTGACCGCCGGCACCATGACGATCCCGGTCATGAAGAAGAGCGGCTTCCGCGCCTCCTATGCCGGCGCGATCGAGGCCTGCGCTTCGACCGGCGCGGTGCTGGCGCCGCCGGTGATGGGCGCGACCGCGTTCGTGATCGCCCAGTTCCTCAACATCAGCTACGCCGAGGTCGCGATCGCCGCGATCGTCCCTGCGACGCTGTACTATATCGGCCTGTTCATGCAGGTCGATTCCTACGCCGCGCGGCACGGGCTGAAGGGCATCCCGCGCGCCGAGCTGCCGCGGGTGATGGATACGATCAGGGACGGCTGGTACTACGTCTTCGTGATCGCGCTGCTGATCGTGATGCTGCTGTATTTCAAGCGCGAGAGCCACGCGCCGTTCTATGCCACCGCGCTGCTGCTGGTGCTCAACCAGATCTTCTCCAGGGACACCCGCTGGACGTTCGCGACGATCGGCAAGTTTCTCGAAGTCAACGGCCGCACCTTCGTCGAACTGGTCGGCATCCTCGCCGGCTGCGGCCTCCTGATCGGCGCATTCTCGATGACCGGCGTGGTCTCGAGCCTCGCCAACGACCTGCTGACGCTCGCCGGCGACAACGCGTTCCTGCTGCTCGTGATGTGCGCCTTCACCAGCCTGATCCTCGGCCTCGGTCTGACCACGACGGCCTGCTACATCTTCCTCGCCATCCTGGTCGCCCCCGCGCTGGAGAAGCTCGGGCTGAACCGGATGGCGGTGCACATGTTCATCTTCTATTGGGGCATGCTGTCGTCGATCACGCCGCCGGTCGCGATCGCGTCCTTTGCCGCGGCCGGCATCGCCGGCTCGCCCGCGATGAAGACCGGCTGGGAATCGATGTGGGTCGGCAGCATCATCTATTTCATCCCGTTCTTCTTCGTGCTGAACCCGGCGCTGGTGATGCAGGGTGACAGCCCCTATCTCGCCGGCCTCGGCCTGATGGCGCTGGCGGCCTGCGGCACGCTGTTCATCTGCGGCGGCATCCAGGGCTATCAGGCCTTTGTCGGCGACCTCCGCGGCGCCGGTGCGCTGGAATGGCCGCTGCGGGTGCTGCTGGTGATCGGCGGCTTCGTGCTGGCGACGCCCGGCGGCGGCATCAACCCGCTGTCGCAGGTGCAGGTGACGCTGCTGGGGCTTGCGATCCTCACCCCGACGGTGCTGGTCGCGCTCATGCTGGTCCGCCGCCAGGCACTGGTTCCGAACCAGTTGCGCGCGCCCTGATTGCGTTGCACAACAGGAGGCGATGAAACGATCGCCGCCTCCCGTCACCGCCACCACCACGGCCTGGTCCAACTCGAAGCCGCCGCTGCTGCGGTTTCTGCACACTTGTTACGCAGACTTCCTCCCGGAAGCCGGCGGCGCGGTTGCCGACTACATTCCCGAGCTCGGCAAGGCCGATCCTGCCCATTTTGGCATCAGCCTCACGACGTTGGACGGCCACGTCTACGAGGTCGGCGATACCCGCGTGCCCTTCACCGTCCAGTCGATGTCGAAGCCGTTCGTGTTCGCGCTGGCGCTGGACACCCTGGGCGCCGAGCGGGTGGAGAGCGTGATCGGCGTCGAGCCGTCCGGCGACCCCTTCAATTCGATCCGGCTCAATGCCGACAACCATCCGTTCAACGCGATGGTCAATGCGGGGGCGATCGCCTGCTCCGGGCTACTCCATGCCGACAAGGGCGACGGCGCGTTCGACTATATCCGCCACGCGCTCGGCCGCTTCGCCGGCCGCGCGCTCGACGTCGACGAGGCGGTCTACGCCTCGGAGAGCGCCACCGGCGACCGCAACCGGGCGATCGGCTATCTGTTGCGCACCAACAGCGTGATCACCGAGAACGTGCCCGCGGTGCTCGACGTCTACTTCCGGCAATGCGCCATCCTGGTCACCGCGCGCGACACCGCCGTGATGGCGGCGACGCTCGCCAACCGCGGCATCAATCCGTTGACCGGCGAGCAGGTCGTGACGCCCTACGCGATCGCGCGTACGCTCTCGGTGATGACCTCGTCGGGCATGTATGACTACGCCGGCGAATGGATCTACCGCGTCGGCATTCCCGCCAAGAGCGGCGTCGGCGGCGGCATCCTGGCGGCACTGCCGGCCCGGCTCGGGCTCGGCAGCTATTCGCCGAAGCTCGACAAGCACGGCAACAGCGTGCGCGGCATCAAGGTGTGCGAAGCGCTGTCGGCGCATTACGACCTGCACATGCTGAACCGCAGCGACGACGCCCGCCACAGCATCATCGCCGATTACAACATCGGCAAGAACCCGTCCCGCCGGCTGCGCCGGCCGCAGGAGCAGGAGATCCTGGCCAGGCACTTCCAGGAGGTGCGCGTGATCGAACTGGTCGGCACGCTGTCGCTCTCCAATGTCGACTATGTCTCGCGCCGCCTCGCCGGCAGCCCGCGGCCCGAATTCGTGATCTTCGACCTGCGCCGCGTCACCGCGACGACCCGCGCCGGCGCAAGGCTGGTCGCGGAAGCCTTCCAGGAACTCGCCGAGCTCGGCGTCACCGTGATCCTCTCAGGCATCAAGCGGACCTCGCGCGAATGGGCGACGATCAGCGAGTGGACCAACCGGCTCGGCAATATCAGGGATTTCTATTTGCTCGACACCGCGATCGAATGGGCGGAGGACCAGATCGTCTACCGTTATGGCGGCTCGATCGATTTCCTCGAGACCACGGAGCTTGCCGAGCAACCGTTGCTTGCTGGATTGAGCGCGGACGAGGTCGCCGATCTTGCTCCGCTCTGCACGGTCAGGACCTACCAGCCGAATGAAAGGATCATCGCGGCCGGCAGCGAAGCGAGCTCGCTGTTCTTCCTGCGCAGCGGCGTGGTCCACGTCACCCTGCCCGACGGTATCCGGCTCGCAACGCTGACCGCCGGCATGGCGTTCGGCGAGATGGCGCTGTTGGAGCCGAAGCGCTCGGCCGACGTGGTGGCCGACATGTCGGCAACCGCCTACGAGGTGACGATCGCGGATTTCGAACGCTTCCGCGAGCAGCACCCGCGTGCCGGCGAGCGGATCATGCGTAATCTCGCGCAGATCCTCGCCGAGCGGCTGATCGTGGCCAATGCGAAGGTCGATCTGCTGACGTCGGGCTAGGTCTTTCTTCTCCCGCGCCCACTTGCAGAGAACGGGTTAAGGTGGGGGCCGACTCCGCAAAATGACTTCTAAAGCGGGATGAGCTTTGATTGAATCGGCTCGGCGCGGTCTCGGTCCGCCTCTCCCCGTCGGGGAGAGGTCGGCGCGAAGCGCCGGGTGAGGGCTCTTGCGCTCTCGATAGACCGAAACCCCTCACCGGATTTGCTACGCAAATCGACCTCTCCCAAGGGAAAGGTGAACCTTCGACGCCGCTCCATCTCAACCTAATCTCATCATGTTCTAGTTGGACTCGCGGAGGCTCCCCCCTCACCCGGATCGCATGTCATGCTATCCGACCTCTCCCCGCAGGCGGGACGAGGCGAAGAGAGGATCAGCTCACCACTTCCGTCACCGGCTGCATGTCGATCTCGAACGTCTCGAGGAACTTCGACGTCATGATGTAGAAGCCGACCGAGAGCTGTAGCTCGATCAGCGCGGCCGGCGTCAGCTTGGCTGCGATCGCCTTGAAGGTGGCATCCGTCGGCTTCTTCAGCTTGACGATTTCATCGGTGAAGGCGAGCGCCGCGCGCTGCACCTCATCGAAGCAACTCGCCGATTGCCAGTTCTCCAGCGCCGCGTTCTGCTCGTCGGTGACGCCGACATTCTTGCCAATGCGCTTGTGCGCAACGATCTCGTAGGGCGCCTCGCAGAGAATGCCGGTGCGCGTGATCGCAAGCTCGCGCACGACCGGATCGAGCTCGCCTTTGTGGCGGATCGCGCCGCCGAGCCGGCAGTATTGCTCGAAGTAGCTCGGCGAGTGCGCCATCATGCGGAAGATGTTGGCGTTGCGGTTCTTGTCGAGGATCTCGCGGGTGCGCGGGCTTGCCTGCGCGGGATCTGAGTAGTCGATGCGGGCCATTTCCTAACCTTGTTCTTGCTGTCGTGTCTCTTGGGTTCCGAACAGTATCGGGCGGCCGTCGCAGGAGCAACACGCGCGAGTCAAATTGCCGCCGCATTCCCATACAACCCTGACGCGGTCGATATTCGCTGAGTGGGGACTCATCAAGAGCGAATGCTCGACGCGGGGTGTTCCGAGTTCAAAATCTGGCCGTCTTGCGCTCTCCGGGCGCAACGATGAGTCACGCCCAGGTCTTAGGGGAAACGCATGAAGGAAGCCACAAGGAGGGCGGCCTCGGAAGCGCTTGCGCAGGTGCTGGCGGTGACGGCGATGCTCGTCATCGCCAGCGTTGTGCTCTATTGGCGGTGACGACTGTCGAGTAACGCGTAAAGGCCGTCATTGCGAGGAGCGCGGCGACGAAGCAATCCATGCTCCCCGTCCAACCATGGATTGCTTCGCTTCGCTCGCAATGACGGGGCTATTTCGCCTTTGCGAAATACGGGACCAGCCGTCCTGCGAACTGCGTGAAGCGCGCCGACACCTTGTCGCCGATCGCAAGGTCGGTGTCGCCATGGGCCATCATGCGAAAGCCCTCGTCGGTGTCGACGAGCAGGATGTTGTAGGGCACATGCGCCCGGGTCTCCGGCGTTGCGGCGCGGCAGACCAGCGAGGTCGCATACACCGTCCCTGCCCCGCTGGCGCGATGCTCGGCGAGGTCGGGCGAGCCGCAGGCAGCGCAGAAGCTGCGGCGGAAATATTGCCGCGCGCCGCAGGCGTTGCAGGTCTGGTAGACGATGGCTTCCGCGCCCTTGGTCCAATCAGCGATCGGTTCACTCATCGCACGCGCTCCAGGAACATGCTGACATGCGACGACAGCACGCCGCCGTCGCCGTGCAGCAGCGCAACCGAGGCATCGCGCACCTGACGGTTGTCGGCGCGGCCGGTCATCTGCAATTGGGTCTCGACCAGATGCGCCATCGCACCGCCGACGCCGCAATGGCCGTAGCTGAGCAGGCCGCCATGGGTGTTGAGCGGCATCTCGCCATCCCCGTTGAAATAGCCGGCACGGACTCGCGCCGCCGCCTCGCCGCGCCCGGCAAGACCGAGGTCTTCCAGCAGCATCGCAAGCGTGATCGTGAAGCTATCGTAGACCGCGGCGTAGCGCACGTCCGAGATCGCGACACCCGCTGCCTGCTTTGCTTTCGCGATCGAAATCTCCGCGCCGAGTTCGCTCAACGCGGGCGCAGCCGTGACATGCTGATGGGTGTGCGCCTGTGCGCAGCCGCGGACGCGGACCCGCCGCTCGCCGGTCGGCTCGCGGCTGATCACGCAAGCGGCACCGCCGTCCGACACCGGGCAGCAGTCGAGCAGCTTGAGCGGCATCGCCACCGGCTTCGAGGCCATCACGTCGGCAACCGTGATCGGCTCATGGAATTGCGCGCCGGGATGCATCAGCGCGTGCTTGCGCATCAGCACCGCGAACTCGGCAAGGTCTTCTTGCGTCAGGCCGTATTCATGCATGTAGCGGGTCGCGACCAGGCCGTAATAGGCCGGGATCGTCGGCCCCAAGGTCACCTCGTAGTCGGGATGCCCGACCTGGGCGAGCGCCTGGATCGAGGCGTCGCGGCTCTGCCCCGTCAGCCGGTTCTCGCCACCGACCACCAGCACATGCTTCGCCACGCCGGCATCGACGAGCTGATGCGCCAGCATGGTCATCGCCAGTCCGGTCGCACCGCCGACCTGCACGGCATGAGCATAGGATGGGCGGATGCCGAAATGCTCGGCAAACACGGTCGCGAGCATGATGTGCGGCGAGACGGTGGAATAGCCGCACAGGATGCCATCGATGTCGGTACGCTTCAGCCCGGCGTCTGCGATCGCGAGCTCGGCCGCCTTGCTCATCAGGTCGAGCGATGATGAGCCCTCATGCTTGCCGTAGGATGTGAGACCGACGCCGGTGACGAAGCTCATGTCAGCGCACCTCTCTCAGAGCGTCATTCCGGGGCGACGCGAAGCGACGAGCCCGGAATCCATAACCACCATCGTGAGTATGGATTCCGGGCTCGCGCCAAGCGGCGCGCCCCGGAATGACAAGTGGAGACATCCGTCGCTCATCCATCAATACGACTTCGGAAGGCCGAGCACCTTCTCGCCGATGAAGCTGAGGATGAGCTGCGGGCTGATCGGCGCGATGCGCGGGATCAGTGATTCCCGCAAGTAGCGCTCGACGTGATATTCCTTGGCGTAGCCGAAGCCGCCATGGGTCATCACCGCCTGCTCGCAGGCATGGAAGCCGGCTTCCGCCGCCAGATACTTTGCCGAGTTCGCCGCGGGGCCGCACGGCAGGTTCTGGTCATATTGCCAGCCGGCGCGCAGCACCATCAGCCAGGCCGCCTCGAGCTCCATCCAGCACTTCGCCAGCGGATGCTGGATCGCCTGGTTCATGCCGATCGGGCGGTTGAACACGATGCGACCCTTGGCGTAGTCCGACGCCCGCTTCAGCGCGATCTGGCCAAGGCCTACCGCTTCGGCCGCGATCAGGATGCGCTCGGGGTTCATACCGTGCAGGATGTATTCGAAGCCGCGCCCCTCCTCGCCGATGCGATCCTCGACTGGAATCTCGAAATTCTCGAAGAACAGCTCGTTGGAGTCGACCGGCTTGCGGCCCATCTTCTCGATCTCATGCACGGTGACGCGCTTGCGGTCGAAATCGGTGTAGAACAGGCTGAGACCGTGGGTCGGGCTGCGCACCTCCTCCAGCGGCGTGGTGCGCGCCAGCAGCAGGATCTTGTTGGCGACCTGCGCGGTCGAGATCCACACCTTCTGGCCGTTGACGACGTATTTGTCGCCCTGGCGCACCGCGCGGGTCTTGAGCTGCGTGGTGTTGAGGCCGGTGTTCGGCTCGGTCACCGCAAAGCACGACTTGTCGCGACCGTCGATGATCGGCGGCAGCATGCGCTGGCACTGTTCCTTGGTGCCGAACACGACGACCGGATTGAGCCCGAACACGTTCATGTGCACCGCCGACGCGCCCGACATGCCGGCCCCGGACTCGGAGATCGTGCGCATCATGATCGCGGCGTCGGTGATACCGAGGCCGGAGCCGCCATATTCCTCCGGGATGCAGATGCCGAGCCAGCCGGCATCGGCCAGCGCGCGGTGGAAGTCGGCCGGAAAGCCGCCCTCCTTGTCCTTCTTCAGCCAGTACGCTTCGTCAAAGCGCGAGCAGATTTTTGCCACCGCGTCGCGGATCGATTCCTGGTTGGCGGAGAGTGCGAAATCCATCTGTCGTGCTCCTATGCCTGCGCCGCTTTGGCTGCGCCGTCGCGCACCATCGCTGCGATCTCCTCGGTCGAGAAACCGGCCTCGCGCAGGATTGCTTCACTGTGCTCGCCGAGCCGCGGCGCCAGCCGGCTCGGCTCCACCTTGGTCTCCGACCAGCGTGCGGACGGCGTCATGCTGCGGATGCGCCCTTCCGTCGGGTGATCGACCACGGGAAAGACGCCGGTCGTGACCATATGCGGGTCTTCGAGCAGGCTCTCGAGATCGTGCATCGGCATCACGGGCACGTCGGCCTTCTCGAGGATCTCGTTCCACTCGGCCGTGGTCTTGGTCTCAAGGATGCGCGCGAGCTCGGCATAGACCACATCGATATTGGTGGCGCGGCCGGCGAAGGTGGCGAATTTCGGATCGTTGCGCAGATCGTCGCGCCCGGTCGCCTTGAAGAAATTCTCCCACTGCTTGTCGTTGTAGACGATCACGCAGATGTAGCCGTCCAGCGTCTTGTACGGCCGCCGGTCTGGCGAGAGATGGCGCGCATAACCGCCCTTGTCGAGCGGCGGGTCGTAGGTCAGCCCGCCCATGTGGTCGCCCATGACGAAGCCGGCCATGGTCTCGAACATCGGAATATCGACGCGCTGGCCCTGCCCGGTGCGGTCGCGATGCACCAAGCTCGCGCAGATCGCGCCGACCGCGGTGAGGCCGACGATGCGATCGACCAGCGCATTCGGCACGTAGCGCGGCACGCCGTCCGAGGTCTGCGCCATCAGCGCCGGCAGCGCGGTCGCGCCCTGGATCAGATCGTCATAAGCGGGCTTGGCGGCATACGGCCCGTCCTGGCCGAAGCCGAACACGCCGGCATAGATCAGCCGCGGATTGACCTTGGCGACGACGTCGTAGCCGAGTTGCAGCCGGGCCATCGCCTGCGGACGCACGTTGTAGACCAGCACGTCGGCCTTTGCGATCAACCGCAGCACCGCTTCGCGGCCCGCGGGCTTTTTCAGATCGAGGCAGATCGAACGCTTGCTGCGGTTGGTGTTGAGGAACACCGGGCCCATGCCGGGATGCCGGGTCGGGCCGATCTGCCGCGTCACGTCGCCGTCGGGCGATTCCACCTTGATGACGTCGGCGCCGTAGTCGCCGAGCATCTGCGTGGCGTAGGGTCCCATCAGCACGGTCGTCATGTCGACGACCTTGATACCCTGCAATGGTCCCATCGTGCTGCTCGCTCCCCGGCTGTTCTGGATTGAAGCCTAGTAACGGGAGGTCTTTGCCGAGATCAAGCGGCACCGGGCGTATGGGCGTATGCGTGGCGGCGGTTGGGTCGTTTCCGCGCGGCGGAACGCAGCGCGGGCCGATCAGGCGCCCGCCGTTCCTCGTCCATTACTGCCCGGTCATCGCCTCGCGCGCCTTCAGGAGCTTTTCCAGTTCCGCATTCTGCTGCTCGAGCCGCTCGGCGATGCGTTCCTCGACTTCGGCGCCGGCAGCGCCCGCGGCCTGCTCGATCAGCTGCCTGATATTGTCCCGGAGGATCGCGATGCGATCGTTCACTTCCGACAGCGACAGGGACGTCTCGATACCCATGGTCCGTTCTCCCGGTGACAAGGCGCAGGCAGCTTAGCGCGACGGGGGGCTGTGGCCTATCCCCTAACGGCTCCAGCGCCCCAATCCCTGCTTTGCATGGGGTTGTTTTCGATGTTTTCGATTTGGCCCGGCCCGATCGCCTTAGCCCATGCCCTTGGCCATCATCTCCCGCAGCGCGGTCTTCAGCACCTTGCCATAATTGTTCTTCGGCAGGGCATCGAGATAGACGTAGCGCTTCGGCCGCTTGAAGCGGGCGATCGAGGCAAGGCAATGCGCGTCGAGCCCGCCATCGTCGGCGCTGGCGCCGTCCTCCAGCACCACGCAGGCGACGACGATCTCGCCCCATTCCGGATCCGGCACACCGATCGCCGAGACCTCGCGGACGTCGGGATGGGTCAACAGCGCTTCCTCGACCTCGCGCGGATAGATGTTGGTGCCGCCGGAGATGATGACGTCCTTGGAGCGGTCCGACAGCGTCAGGAAGCCGTCGGCATCGAGCCGGCCGACGTCGCCGGTGCGCAGCCAGCCATCCCTGAGCGTCTCGGCATTGGCCTTCGGGTTGTTCCAGTAGCCGAGCATCACGGTTGCGCCCTTGACCTCGATCTCGCCGGTCTCGCCTGCGGGCAGCGGCGTGCCATCCTTGTCGGTGATGCGGACGGTGACGACGCTCTGCGCGGTGCCGACCGACGCCAGCCGTTCGAGATAGCGCGGATGATTGCTCTGCGCATGCCAGTCGCGCGACAGCGCCGTGATCGTCATCGGCGACTCGCCCTGGCCGTAGATCTGCACGAAGCGCTGGCCCATCGTCGCCATCGCATCGCGGATGTCGGCGGTGTACATCGGCCCGCCGCCATAGATGATGGTGCGCAGCCCCTCGCCGTTCTCGCCGCGCTTCTTGGCGGCATCGACCAGGCGGCGCACCATGGTGGGTGCCGCGAACATCACGACATTGTCGAGCTGGCGGCCGAGGTTGAGCACCTCGTCCGGATCGAAGCCGCCGGTTTCGGGGACGACGTGGCGGCCGCCCATCCGGACATGCGGGAAATTATAGAGGCCGGCGCCATGCGAGATCGGCGCGGCATAGAGCGAGGCATCGTGCGGGGTCGCCGGATCGACGTCGGCGAGATAGCACAGCGACATCGCCAGCAGATTGCCGTGGCTCAGCATCACGCCCTTGGGCCGGCCCGTGGTGCCCGACGTGTAGAACAGCCAGGCGAGGTCATTGGTCTCGCGCGATAGCGGCGCCGGTGTACCCCCGCCGCCTCGCATCGTCCGGTACGCGTCGCTGTCGACCGACAGCATGGTCATGCCGGCGGGACAATCGTCCCTGGCTTCCGCCAGCGCGCCGATCGTGTCATCGGAGACGAAAGCGAGCGTGGCGCCGCCATTGCCGCAGATCCACGCCGCCTCGCGGCCGTGCAGCTTGGCGTTGATCGGGATCGCTACCGCGCCGATCCACCAGATGCCGTAGAGGCATTCGAGATATTGCGTGCAGTTCGACGCAAACAACGCGACGCGGTCGCCGGTGGCAATGCCGTGATCGCGCGCCAGCGCCGCCCCGATCGAGGCGGCGCGGCGGGCGAAGGTCGCGTAGTCGGCGTCGAGATCAAAGCCGGTCAGCAGCGCCGGCGCATCGGGACGCGCCCGCGCCGTCGCCGCCAGCCATTCGGCAATGTTCAAGCTACTTCACCGGTCAAGCTATTTGGCCGGCTCGAGGATCGAGACGTAGTTGGCGACCGCAGCACCACCCATGTTGAAGATGCCGCCGATCTGCGGGTTCTTGAGCTGCATGCCCTCGGGCGCCTGGCCGGTGAGCTGCATCGCGGTCATCACATGCATCGAGACGCCGGTGGCGCCGATCGGATGGCCCTTGGCCTTGAGGCCGCCGGACGGATTGACCGGCAGCTTGCCGTCCTTCTGGGTCCAGCCTTCCTTGATCGCGCGCGCCCCCTGGCCCTTCGGCGTCAGGCCCATCGCTTCATATTCGATCAGTTCGGCGACCGTGAAGCAGTCGTGGGTTTCGACGAAGGAGAGATCGGAGAGTTGCAGGCCGGCCTTGTCCAGCGCGCGCTGCCAGGCGGTGGTGCAGCCTTCGAACTGGAGGATGTCGCGCTTGGACATCGGCAGGAAATCCTGCGCGTGCGCGGTCGCGCGGATGTTGACCGCCTTGCCCATGCTCTTGGCGGTCTCGGCATCGGTCAGCACCAGCGCGGCAGCGCCGTCCGACACCAGCGAGCAATCGGTGCGCTTCAGGGGACCGGCGACGAACGGGTTCTTGTCGCTCTCGGCGCGGCAGAACTCGAAGCCGAAATCCTTGCGCATCTGCGCATAGGGGTTGGCGACGCCGTTCTTGTGGTTCTTGGCGGCGATCATCGCCAGCGCGTCCGACTGGTCGCCGTATTTCTGGAAATAGGCCTGCGCGATCTTGCCGAACACGCCGGCAAAGCCGCCAACCGTATCGCCGTCCTCGGGCAGATACGATGCCTTCAAGAGGTTCTTGCCGATCTCCGGACCCGGCGTCCGGGTCATCTGCTCGACGCCGACCACCAGCACGATCTTGGCGGCGCCCGCCTCGATGGCGCGGATACCCTGATGCACGGCGGCGGAGCCGGTGGCGCAGGCGTTCTCGACCCGGGTGGTCGGCTTGAAGCGCAGCGCCGGATTGGCCTGCAACACCAGCGAAGCCGTGAAATCCTGCGGCGAGAAGCCGGCGTTGAAATGGCCGAGCATGATCTCGTCGACATCCGATGCGGCAATGCCGGCATCGGCCAGCGCCTCGTTGGCGACCTTGACGACGAGACCCTCAACGGTTTCCGCGTCGAACTTTCCGAATGGCGTGTGCGCCCAACCCACGATGCTGGCGGTCATGGCCGTATCTCCCTGTTCCTGTTCAGGGAGTTATGTAGCGTATCTTCAGGCGGCTTTCAGCGTTTTCATCGCCTTGGCGCACATGGCGGTTATGCCGGCCCAGTTGCCGGCGCGAATATCGGTGGCCGGGCACAGCCAGGAACCACCGACCGCCAGCACGTTGGGCTCGGCGAGCCAGGTCGCCGCATTGGCCTCGCCGATCCCGCCGGTCGGACAGACCCTGACATGCGGGAATGGACCGGCCAAGGCCCGCAGTGCCTTGATACCGCCTGCCTGCTCGGCGGGGAAAAATTTGACGACGTCGAAGCCGTGCGCCAACGCCTGCATCAACTCGGACGCGGTCGCGATTCCCGGCGCGAACGGCAACCCGCTGGCGGCCGCCGCCTGCAACAATTCGGGTGTCGCACCGGGACTGATGCCGAATTTGGCGCCAAGCGCCGCCGCGCGCGCCAGATCGTCGGCGTTGAGGATGGTGCCGATCCCGACCACCGCGTCCGGCACCTCGGCGATGATGGCCTTGGCCGCATCGGCGGCGACCGGCGTGCGCAGCGTGACCTCGAGGGTGCGCACGCCGCCCGCGACCAGCGCCTTGGCGAGCGGCACGGCGTCGGCAAGCCGCTCGATGGTCAGCACCGGGATCACGGTGGCCTGGCGGATCAGCTCAGCGATCCGGTCCTGCTTCGATATCGTTGTCATTGGGAGGCCTTGCGCGATGGTGGGGGACGAGGCGTCTTTCTCGGTGGCATGGCGTAACGCGGAATGATCGCACCGGGATAGCACACCACGACACCGGCCAGCCGATGACCGGCGCGCGCCGCCTCCACGGGCTCGGCGCCACCGAGCCGCGCGGCAAGATAGGCCGCGGCAAAACTGTCGCCAGCCGCGGTGGTATCGACCACCGGCTTGATGAGCGGCTCCGCCCGCACCTCGTTCGTCCCCGCACGGGAACGCACGATGCAGGCGGGCTCGGCGAGCTTCAGCACGACCTCGGGGCTCGAGATGCCGGCGAGCAGCGCGGCGTTGCTCTCGCCGGGATAAAGCGGCGCCAGATCTTCGGTCGATGCCAGCACGATATCGGCGGTCTCGAACGCGCTGCTGAAGACCTTCCGCGCGACACCCAGATCCGGCCAGCCGCGAGCGCGGAAATTGGTGTCGAATGCGAAGCGTGTTCCCAGCAGCCGCGCCCGCTTCAGCGCCGCCATCAGCCGCTCGCGTCCGTCCTCGCGCAGGATCGAGAGCGTGATCGCGGAGAGATAGACGATGTCGTAGGTCGCGAGCGAGTTCAGGATGTCGTCCGTCTCCGGCAGGTCCATCAGCTCGCGCGCGGCGGCGCTGTCACGCCAATGGAAGAAACGCCGTTCGCCACGGTCGTCGGTCTGTATCAGATAGAGCCCCGGCAGCCTGCCCGCCAACCGCGCGACACGTTTTGTCCCAATGCCCTCAACTGCCCAGCCCGCGATCATCTCGTCGCTCAGCGCATCGTCGCCGAGCGCCGTGATGTAGTCGATGTCGACGCCAAGGCGCGACAGATAGAGCGCGGTGTTGAGTGTGTCACCGCCATAGGAGCGCGAATACAGCCCGCCGGGCTGGCCGCCCGGCGCCTGACGCAGCTCGATCATGCATTCGCCGATGCTGGCAACCCTGGTCATGATAAGACCCGCGCGCCGGATCGAAACTAAGCGGCGAACTTGCCGCCGAGCTCGTCCTCGATGTGGATGCGGATGATATCGTCGAACGTCTTCTCGGCGGTGGTGAAGCCGAGCTTCAACGCGCGGTCGGTGGCGAAATCGCGCGGCCAGCCCGAGACGATGCTGATGATGGTCGGATCGGGTACCCGCTTGATCCGCGCGGTGACGTTCTTGCCGGCAACGCGCTCCAGCGCCGCGATCTGCTCGCCGACGGTGACCGACATCCCGGGCATGCTGAGATTGCGCCGCGGCCCCATCGCGTTCAGGTCCATGGTGCCGGCATGGATCAGGAAGCCGACCGCCGACTTCGGCGAGGCATGCCAGTGCCGCACGTCCTCGGAGACCGGCAGCACCGCCTCCTCGCCTGCCAATGGCTCGCGGATGATGTTGGAGAAGAAGCCGGACGCCGCCTTGTTCGGCTTGCCGGGTCGCACGCAGATCGTCGGCAAGCGGATCGAGATCCCGTCAAGCAGCCCCTTGCGGGTGTAGTCGTTGATCAGGAGCTCGCAGATCGACTTCTGGGTGCCGTAGCTGGTCAGCGGCGTATGGAAGAACTCATCGCCGATCTTCTCGGGGAACGGCGCGCCGAACACCGCGATCGAGGACGTGAACACCAGCCGCGGCTTGTAGCCGCCGCCGACGGCGCGGATCGCCTCGATCAAATAGCGGGTACCGTCGAGATTGATGCGATAACCCTTGTCGAACTCGGCCTCCGCCTCGCCCGAGACGATCGCGGCCAGATGGAAGATCACGTCCGGGCGGTCGGCGATCAACGGCGCCGCGGCGCCGGCATCGGCGAAATCGGAAGCAACCACCTTGAGCGGGATCCTGGCGTCCGCGGGCTTCTGCGGCTCGACCACGTCCTGCAACGTCATCTTGCTGATGTCGCGGTTACCGAGCCGGCCCTCGCGCAGCAAGCGGTCGGTCAGCTTGCGGCCGACCATGCCGGCGGCGCCCAGAATCAGAATGTGCACGAGCCTGCTCCTTTTCTTGTTCTTCCAAGTTCCAGAATGGGGCCGTGCTATTCCTTCACGGCGCCCGTCATGGCCGACACATAATGCTCAACGAAGAACGCGTAAAGGATAACCAGCGGCAGCGACCCGACCAATGCGCCGGCCATCAACGAGCCCCATTTGTAGATGTCGCCATCGACGAACTCGTTGACGATCGCGACCGGCACCGTCTTGTTCGGTGTCGATTGCAGGAACGTCAAGGCGTAGATGAACTCGTTCCAGCACAGCGTGAACGAGAAGATGAAGGCGGAGATCAGGCCGGGGATCGCCAGCGGCACGATGATCTTGACCAGGATCTGCCAGCGCGATGCGCCGTCGATCAGTGCGCACTCCTCGAGCTCGTAGGGGATGGTCTTGAAGTATCCCATCAACAGCCAGGTCGAGAACGGGATCAGCAGCGTCGGATAGACCAGGATCAGCGACAGCGGCGAATCGAACAGCCCATAGGCCTGGATCACCGACGCCAGCGGAATGAACAGGATCGACGGTGGCACCAGATAGGCGAAGAAGATCAGGACGCCGACGGCCTCCGCGCCCTTGAAACGCAGCCGCGTGATCGCATAGGCCGACAGCACGCTGGCGACGATGGAGAGGAACGTCGCGCCGACCGCGACATACATCGTGTTCCAGAGCCAGCGCGGATACTGGGTTTCGAACAGCAGCTTGCTGATGTGCTTGAAGGTCGGATGCACCACCCAGAACGGGTTGAACTTGTCCATGTCGATCAGCTGCTCGTCCGGCTTGATGGACGTCAGCACCATCCAATAGAACGGGAACAGCAGCACCACCAGGATGATGAACAGCGGCAGATAGAGCGTCACCAGGCGTCGCGGCAGCGACTCCAGATAGCTCATGCCCTCGGTGGTATCGCCGGTGTTGCCGGCCATGGCCTTCGATTGCAAGGTTGAATCAGTCATTGCTCGATCCTTGCTGCCATTTGCGACGCTGCATGCCGAACCAGGAGATGGCGATGGCCGCAATCAGGAAGGGAATCATCGCAGTGGCGATGGCGGCGCCCTCGCCCAGCCGGCCGCTGATGATGCCGCGCTGATAGCTCAACGTCGCCATCAGGTGCGTGGCGTTGACCGGGCCGCCGCGGGTCAGCGCCCAGATCAACTGGAAATCGGTGAAGGTGAACAGCACCGAGAAGGTCATCACCACGGCGATGATCGGGGTCAGCAGCGGATAGGTGATGAAGCGAAAGCGCTGCCAGCTGGTGGCGCCGTCGAGCGTGGCCGCTTCATAAAGCGACGGCGAGACCGTCTGCAGGCCGGCCAGCAGCGTGATCGCGACGAACGGAACGCCACGCCAGACATTGGCGAAGATCACGCTCGCCCGCGCCCACTCGGTGTCGCCGAGGAAGTTGATGTTGGTGTGGATCAGCCCGAGCTTGATCAGCGACCACGAGATGATCGAGAACTGCGAATCGTAGATCCACCAGAACGCGATCGCCGACAGCACGGTCGGCACGATGAACGGGATCAGCACGATCGACCGGATCACCGCCTTGAACGGCATGTGCCGGTTCAGGAGCAGCGCGAGATAGAGCCCGATCGCGAATTTGATGGCGCTTGCGATCAGCGTGTAAAGCAGGGTGTTGAACACCGACAGCCAGAAGATCGAGTCATCCCACAGCCACTGATAGTTCTCGATCCCGATGAAGGCCCCGGCACGCCCGATGCGCTCGTCGGTGAAGCTCATCCAGACGCCGAGGCCGAGCGGATAGGCCAGGAACAGGATCAGGAATGCCGCCGTCGGCAGCATGAACCAGAACGCCGCCCAATTGCGGTTTCCCTTGAGCCGCGACCAGGCCGACGGCTCACCCGTTGCGGCTGCGCGCGCCGGCATTGATGTCTGGACAGTGCTCATTCGCCCTCAACTCCAAACCGGACAGCGACACCCGACCAGTCCAGGCCGGGTGTCGCTTCCGATTGCTGCAATCCCGATCACCGGCGCCTTGCAGCGCCGGCCGTCGCTCAGCGGAAGATACGCTTGGCCGCGCGTTCTGCCGAAGCCATCGCGGTCTTCACATCCTCGCGACCGGTACAATAGTTCGCGAACATGTCGACCACGACGAAATCGGCGATCGCGGCCGCAGCGTTCTCGCTCATCTGCGCCTCGCCCGCCGGGGTCGACGCGGTCTGCGCCACGCTCCGATACGGCGTCGTCTTCGGATCCGCGGTCCAGACCGGGTTCTTGTCGTAGCCGAGCAGGAAGTGCGACAGATAGCCCTGCGCCGCCTCGATCCACGGATTGAACTGCTCCGGCTCGAGCATGAAGGCGGTGAACGCCTTGCAGGCCTGCGGATACTTCGTGAAGTTGAAGATCAGGATCGGGAAGCCGAGATGCAACTCGCGCGTCTTGCCGTCGAGACCCGCCGGCAGATGGGCGTGGTTCATGTCCTCCGCGATCTGCGGATTTTCCTTCTTCGCCGTCACATAGACCGAGATGCCGTTCACGGTCAGATGCAACTGGCCGGCGAGGAACGCCTTGTTGTTCGAGCTGTCGTTCCAGGACGCGGTGCCCGGCACGAAATTGTCGTACAGGCCCTTGACGTATTCGAGCGACTTCGCCGTCTCCGGCGAGTTGACGACGACCTTGTTGTCCTTGTCGATCAGCTTGCCGCCATGAGCCCAGAGCGCCCAGTGCAGCCAGCCATTGGCGTCGCCCGAGGCGTGACCGAGCGCCATGCCGGCCGGGGTGCCGTTCTTGTTCAGGCCTTTGACGAGATCGGCGAAGCCGGCGAGGTCCTTCGGGAATTCCTTGTGGCCGGCCTTCTCCATGGCCGCGACGCGATAATTGACGAGGCCGCCGGTGGCAGCGACCGGAATGCCGATCCACTTGCCGTTCAGCATGCCGTAGGCCTTGCCGGAATCCGCCCAGCCGCCGCACTTCTTGCCGAGATAGTCGGCGACGTCGGTCACGTCGACGCACTTGCTCGGGAACAGGAAGGGCAGCGAATAGAGGCCCCAGACCATGTCGAGGCCCTGCCCCGTGTTCGCCGCCACCGAGGCCTTCGGCTGGATGTCGTCGTAGGATTCATTGGAGACGTTGATCGTGATGTTGTTGGCCTTCTGGAACGCATCGACGATCTTCATGAAGGCCGCGTCTTCGGCTTCCACGAAGCGCTTCCAGCGCAACAGATTGATCTTGGCGCCCGGCTCCGGCTTCCACTGCGAGGTCTGCGCCCAGGCCTTGGCATAGCCGAGCAGCTGATCGCTCGACATCGTCGCCGCGGCAGCCAGCATGGTCGCACCGCCCTTGAGCAGCGAACGGCGGTCCGTACTAAAAATCGACATTGGCAATTTTCTCCCGTTTTTTGGTTGTCGTTTCAGACGTCGCATGTCCCGCCTAGAAACGGCGGGCCGGTAGTCTCGTCATGAGGATGCGCTGTCGCGAAGTGCGGGCGCCACATTCCTCAGCTGTTCAGCCGCTTGCCGGTGCCATCGTCGAACAGATGGACCAGCGCCGGATCCGGCTTGAGCCGAACCTTGTCGCCCGGATTGAACAGATGGCGCTCGCGGAACACTGCGACCACCTGCTCGCCGCCGAGCTTGGCGAACACCTGGGTCTCCGATCCGGTCGGCTCGACCACCACGATTTCGGCCTCGGCGCCGTCATCCGCGATGGTGAAATGCTCGGGCCGCACGCCATAGACCGCCGGCTTGCCGTCGGAATTGGCCGGCGCCGATTTCAGCGGCAGCTTGACGCCGTTCGGCCCCTCGAAATAGGCAGCTCCGTTAACCTTGACCTTGCCCTTGAGGAAGTTCATCGCGGGCGAGCCGATGAAGCCTGCCACGAACTGGTTTTCCGGCTTGTCGTAAAGTTCGAGCGGCGAGCCCATCTGCTCGACGATGCCGTCATGCATCACCACGATCTTGTCGGCCATGGTCATGGCCTCGATCTGGTCGTGGGTGACGTAGACCGTCGTGGTGCGCAGCCGCTGGTGCAATTCCTTGATCTCGGTGCGCATCGCCACGCGCAGCTTGGCGTCGAGGTTGGAGAGCGGCTCGTCGAACAGGAACACCTGCGGATCGCGCACGATGGCGCGGCCCATTGCGACGCGCTGACGCTGGCCGCCGGAGAGCTGGCGGGGATAGCGGTCGAGCAGCGGGGTGAGCGCGAGGATTTCCGCAGCGCGTTTGACGCCGGTCGAGATTTCCTCGGGCTTGGCGCCGCGCAGCTTGAGCGAGAAGCCCATGTTGTCGGCGACGGTCATGTGCGGATAGAGCGCGTAGTTCTGGAACACCATCGCAATGTCGCGCTCTTTGGGCTGGACATTGTTGACGACGCGGTCGCCGATCGAGATCGTGCCTGAGGTGATGTTCTCCAGTCCCGCCAGCATGCGCAGCAGGGTCGACTTGCCGCAGCCGGAGGGGCCGACCAGAACGACGAATTCGCCGTCCTCGATCGGAATCGTCACGCCGTGCAGGACTTCAAAATTGCCGAACGACTTCCGCACGTCGCGAATCTGGACCGACGACATCCACTTCCCTCCTCACGTTCCCGACGGCGTACGACGAGTGCCGCCACCGCTCTGTTTTGTTCCGGCC
The DNA here is from genome assembly GCF_002341725.1 of Bradyrhizobium sp. UBA2491. Lineage (NCBI taxonomy): Bacteria > Pseudomonadati > Pseudomonadota > Alphaproteobacteria > Hyphomicrobiales > Nitrobacteraceae > Bradyrhizobium > Bradyrhizobium sp. UBA2491. The sequence goes on along the minus strand of NZ_DDOP01000044.1, from coordinate 37,589 downwards.
GCGCAGAGAGCACGGCACTGTTGGACTGAAGTTATTGTCCGCAGTTTATCTGGTTTTGGCAATCGTTCGATTAGCAACCGCTTGGTAGCGCTGTCAATATCGGTTTGTCTGCGACGAACGTCGTGGTATGAGCGGCAAATGGCCCGAAAACGCATCATGCCAGGCAAGATCCGGCTCGCCGAAGTCGCGAAGCTCGCCGGCGTCAGCCCGATTACGGCCTCACGCTTCTTCAGGAATCCGGAAGCCCTCTCGGCCGGCAAGCGCGCGCGCGTCGAAAGTGCGGCAAAAGAACTCGGTTACGTGCCCAATCTTGCGGCACGCGCGCTGGCGTCGCAGCGCACCGAGGTGATCGGTGTCCTGATCCCGTCGCTGACCAACAACGTGTTCTCCGACGTGCTGCGCGGCATCTATGACGCACTCGACGGCAGCCGCTACAGCATTCAGCTCGCCAACACCCGCTACAGCATCCTGCAGGAAGAGCGCCTGCTGCGTCTGTTTCTGGCCCAGAAGCCGGCAGGGCTGATCGTGACCGGCATCAACCAGACCGCCGATTCCCGCCGCATCATGGAATCCGTCGATTGCCCGATCGTGCAAATCATGGAGGTCGGCCCCTCGCCGATCGACATGATGATCGGATTCTCGCATTTTGACGCAGCAAAAGCAGCGATCGCCCACCTTCTCGCGCAGGGTTACCGGCGGATCGGCTTCCTCGGCGCGCGGATGGATCCAAGGGTACAGCGTCGGCTCGACGGCTATCGCGCTGCGATGACCGACGCCGGGCTGCTTGATCCGCAACTCATTGTCACCACGGCGATACCGACCTCGGTGACGCTGGGCGGGACATTGTTTGCCGACCTGCTCGCCAAGGCGCCCGACATCGACGCCGTGTTCTGCGTCAATGACGACCTTGCGCTCGGCGCGCTGTTCGAATGCAAGCGCCGGCACGTGGCGGTGCCGGAGCAGATGGCAATCGTCGGCTTCAACGACCTCGAATTCATGGCATCGAGCGAACCAACGCTGAGCAGCGTGCGCACCAACCGCTACGAAATGGGCAGAAACGCCGCCACCATGGTGATCGAGACGCTGGAAGGCCGCAGGCCTGCCGACCCCGTCGTCGATCTCGGCTTCAGCGTCATGGAACGGCAAAGCTCGACGCGACGCAACTGACATCCGACCGACACCGGCCCGTCACACGGGAGACGAAAATGATAAAATGATAGCGCAACCAAGATGGTTCAACTAAGGTCCAATCCATCCAGTGAAACACCTGTGCGTGATCGGCTGGGTTTGTAATGCGCGACGATTTGCGCAAGGTAGAACAACGTTGAACCAGAGCCCTTGAATGGGCCGATCAAGAGTTTGCATTGCGGGAGAAACCAATGACAAAACCCCACACCAACGGGCACGGCGCCGCAGGCGAGACCAAGAAGGGCAAGGGCCGCAGGCTCCGCTCCCAGGAATGGTTCGACAACCCGCACAATCCGGGCATGACCGCGCTCTATCTCGAGCGCTACCTCAATTACGGCCTGACCCGCGAGGAATTGCAGTCGGGCAAGCCGATCATCGGCATCGCCCAGACCGGCAACGACCTGTCGCCCTGCAACCGGCATCACCTCGAGCTCGCGCACCGCGTCCGCGAGGGTATCCGCGCCGCCGGTGGCATCGCGATGGAATTCCCGACCCATCCGATCCAGGAGACCGGCAAGCGCCCGACCGCGGCGCTCGACCGCAACCTCGCCTATCTCGGCCTCGTCGAGGTGCTGTTCGGCTATCCGCTCGACGGCGTGGTGCTGACCACCGGCTGCGACAAGACCACGCCGGCCTGCATGATGGCGGCGGCGACCGTCAATCTGCCCGCGATCGTGCTGTCGGGCGGCCCGATGCTGAACGGCTGGCACGAAGGCCAGCGCACCGGCTCCGGCACCGTGGTGTGGAAGGCCCGCGAGCGGCTTGCCGCGGGCGAGATCGACTACGAGCAGTTCATCGAGATCGTGGCCTCCTCGGCGCCCTCGGTCGGCCATTGCAACACGATGGGCACCGCCTCGACGATGAATTCGCTCGCCGAAGCGCTCGGATTCTCGCTGCCGGGCTGCGCGGCGATCCCGGCGCCCTATCGCGAGCGCGGCCAGATCGCCTATGAGACCGGAAAGCGCATCGTCGACATGGTGTGGGACGACCTCAAGCCGTCGGACTTCCTGACCCGCGAGGCGTTCGAGAACTGCATCGTGGTCAACTCCGCGATCGGCGGCTCGACCAATGCGCCGATCCACATCAACGCGCTGGCGCGCCATGTCGGCGTCGAGCTGTCGATCGACGACTGGCAGAAATACGGCCACGACGTGCCGTTGCTCGTGAACATGCAGCCGGCCGGCTTCTATCTCGGCGAAGAGTATCACCGCGCCGGCGGCGTGCCCTCGGTCGTGCGCGAGTTGATCAAGCACAAGCGCATCCATGAAGGCGCCCTCACCGTCAACGGCCGCACCATGGGCGAGAACTGCAAGGAAGCGCCTGCGCCCGACGGCGACGTGATCTGGGGCTACGACAAGCCGCTGGTGAAGGACGCCGGCTTTCTGGTCTTGCGCGGCAATCTGTTCGATTCCGCAATCATGAAAACCAGCGTGATCTCGAAGGAATTCCGCGACCGTTACCTGTCCAACCCGAAGGACCTCAACGCCTTCGAGGGCCGCGCCATCGTGTTCGAGGGTCCGGAGGACTATCACGACCGGATCGAGGATCCCGCGCTCGGTATCGACGAGCACTGCGTGCTGTTCATCCGCGGCACCGGCCCGATCGGCTATCCCGGCGGCGCCGAGGTCGTGAACATGCAGCCGCCGGCGGCGCTGATCAAACGCGGCATCCTGTCCCTGCCCTGCATCGGCGACGGCCGGCAGTCCGGCACCTCGGGCTCGCCATCGATCCTCAACGCCTCGCCGGAGGCTGCCGCCGATGGCGGGCTTGCGATCCTGAAGACCGGCGACAAGGTGCGCATCGACCTCAACAAGGGCAGCGCCAACATCATGATCTCGGAGGACGAGTTGCGCACCCGCCGCGCCGAGCTGAAGGCCAAGGGCGGCTTCCCGCACCCGGCCAACCAGACACCGTGGCAGGAGCTCTACCGCCAGACCGTCGGCCAGCACGCCACCGGCGCCTGCCTCGAGCTCGCGACGCGCTACCACGACATCGCGGGCCGGGTCGGCGTCGCGCGCGACAATCACTAGCTCCGCATCGTCATTGCGAGCGCAGCGAAGCGATCCATCTCTCCCCCGCGGAAGTATGGATTGCTTCGTCGCTTCTCTCCTCGCAATGACGGCGGCAACAAATCCAATCAGGACTTCGAGGAGACTTCCATGTCAGACAGACTGAAGGGAAAGCGCGCCGTCGTCACCGCCGCCGCGGCAGGCATCGGGCGTGCATGCGCGATCGCATTCGCCCGCGAGGGCGCGACCGTGATCGCCACCGACATCAACGAGAGCGGCATCGCCACGCTCAGCAAGGACGGCATCGCCGAGACCGCGCGGCTCGACGTTCGCAGCACCACCGATGTCAACAGCTTCGCCAAGCGCGTCGGCAAGATCGACATCCTGCTCAATGCGGCGGGCTTCGTGCATCACGGCACCATTCTGGAGTGCTCCGACGAAGACTTCGACTTCTCGTTCGATCTCAACGTCAAATCCATGCACCGGACCATCAAGGCGTTTCTGCCCGCGATGCTGGAAGGCGGTGGCGGCAGCATCGTCAACATTTCGTCCTGCGCGGCGTTGCGGCCGCCGGCCAATCGCTACGTCTACAGCGCGTCGAAGGCGGCGGTTTCGCTGCTCACGCGCGCCGTTGCGCTCGACTTCATCACCCAGGGCATCCGCTGCAACGCGATCTGCCCCGGCACCGTCGAGACACCCTCGATGCTGGAGCGCGCAGCTGCCGCGGGCCCGGACGGACGCGAGAAGTTCGTCGCCCGCCAGAAGATGGGCCGGCTCGGTACCGCCGACGAGATCGCGGCCATGGCTGTGTATCTTGCGAGTGACGAGGCTGCTTTCACCACCGGCGTCGACATGGTCGTCGACGGCGGCTTCATGCTCTGATGGGCTCGCAAAGGCATCCAACATGAACAAGATCGATCTCAACGGCCGCGCAGCCGTCGTCACCGGCGGCGCCCAAGGGTTCGGCCGCGCCATTACCGAGCGTTTTGTCGCCTCCGGCGCCAGGGTCGCGATCTGGGATTTCGACCAGCCGCTGGCCGAGAAGACCGCGCGCGCGATCGGCGAGAACGTGATCGCGATCAAGACCGACGTCACCGATCCCGACGCGGTCGACGCCGCGCGCGATCAGACGCTGCGGGCCTTCGGCAAGATCGACATCCTGGTCAACAATGCCGGTATCACCGGCGCCAACAAGCCGGTCTGGGAAACCGATCTCGACGACTGGCGCCGGGTGATGCGCATCAATCTCGAGGGTCCGTTCATCTGCTGCAGGGCGATCGTCCCGACCATGATCGGCCAGAAATACGGCCGCATCGTCAACATCGCCTCGATCGCCGGCAAGGAAGGCAATCCGAACGCCGCGCATTATTCCGCGTCGAAGGCCGGCCTGATCGCGCTGACCAAATCGCTCGGCAAGGAGCTCGCGCAGCACGACATCCTGGTCAATGCGGTGACGCCGGCGGCGGCGAAGACCGCGATCTTCGACCAGATGACGCAAGCGCATATCGACTTCATGCTCTCGAAGATTCCAAAGGCCCGCTTCGTGCAGGTCGAGGAGCTGGCCTCGATGGTGGCGTGGCTGGCGTCGGAGGACTGCGCGTTCTCGACAGGCGCGGTGTTCGACATCTCCGGCGGCCGGGCTACGTACTAGAGCCGTTCCCGTTCCGATGGAATCGGAACGGGGCTCTAGGTTCTTGTGTTGACGCGTTTTCTTCACGCGAACCGGTATCCACTTCGCTCGAAAACGCTCTAGCTGGCTCGTTTCGCCGGCTGCCGCAGCGCGGCCACGAGATGGTCGGCCAATAGCGAGGCAGCGCGCGCGAGGTTTGGCGCGCGGTGCAGGCGGATTTCGGCCCGCGGCAGCCGCGGCATGCCCTCACGCGCGCTCAAGCGCCGCAGCGTCGGCGGAAAGGTGCCCGATTTGACCACGGTCACGGCGAGGCCCTGCGCGGCGATCGCCTCGACCGCGGACAGGCTGTGGCTGACAAAGGCGAGCCGCCACGGCCTGCCTGCCTGGTCGAGCGCCTGCATCGCCCAGCTTCGGAACAGGCAGCCCTGCGGATAGAGCGCGACCGGCAGCGGATCGAGGTCTTCGACACGATGCGCCGCGCTCGTGGCCCACACCGCCTGCTCGGTGCGCAGCAACTCGCCCTCGCCGCGCCCTTCCGGGTGCATCGCGATCACGAGATCATAGGCCTCGCCGAGCCGGTCGGTCATCGACGACGTCAGCCCGGTCTCCATCTCGACATGGATCAACGGATAATTGGCGATGAAATCCTTGAGCAACGGCGGCACGATCAGCGTTCCGTAGTCGTCCATCACGCCCAGGCGGACCCGGCCGTCGGTGCCGTGCGCGCGCACCCGGCCGACCGCTTCGGCATTGAGGCTCAGGATGCGGCGGGCGTAACCGAGCAATCCCTCGCCGGCCGCGCTCAGCTCGACGCTGGAGGTGCTGCGATGAAACAGCTCGGCCTGGAGCCGCTCCTCCAGCCGCTTCACCTGCATGCTGATCGCCGATTGGGTCCGGTTCAGCGCCGAGGCGGCGCGGGTGAAGGAACGATGGTCCGCCACCGCAACAAAGGCCTGCAACAGATCCGGGTCGAGGACAGGCGAACTCATAATAATCCGTGATTTGATTGATCAATCTTATTCTATTCCCTGATTATGCCGATGTCCCTAGATTGCGCAAGTAAAACAGCGGGATCGAACGGGATGGGCGAAATCTGGGGGGTGTTGGCGGCGGTGCTGTCGAGCGCGCTCGGCGGAACCTCGATCGGGGCAACGCGGTTTCTGGTCGGCACGATCGATCCGCTGGCGATCGGCGCGTTCCGCTTCGGCATCGGCGTCGTGCTGTTGCTGCCGCTCGCGCTGCTGCAACGGGGAAGCTGGCCGCCATCGCGCGACTGGCCGGGCGTCGCCGGCCTTGGCTTGCTGTTCTTTGCGGCGTTCCCGGTCCTGTTCAACGCCTCGCTGATCTTCACCACGGCCGCGCGCGGCGCGCTCGCGCTCTCGACGCTGCCGCTGCTGACGATGCTGGTCGCCGCCGCGCTCGGCGCCGAGCCGCTCACCGCACGCAAGACCACGGGCGTCCTGGTCACGATCTTCGGCGTCGCGATGGCCCTGCTCTCCGGCCTCACCACGGCGCCACCGGGCGCCTGGCGCGGCGATCTCCTGATGGTCGCGGCCGCGCTGTGCATGGCGCTCTACAGCATCTGGTCGAAACCCTTCATCCGGCGCTCGGGCCCGATCCCCTTCACCACGTTAGCGATGGCGGCCGGAGCGGTGGTGCTGATCGTCGCATCGCTGCTGCGCGGCAGTTTCGCGCCGGTTGCCGGCTTCGCTGCGGCGCAATGGTTCGGGGCGATCTATCTCGGGGCCTTCGGCGCGGCGCTGACCTTCTATCTCTGGGCCTTCGCGCTGGAGCGGACGACGCCGACCCGGGTGGCGATCTCCGTCACCGTGAACCCGATCGCGGCTTCAGTGGTCGGCGCAGCGCTGCTCGGCGAACCGCTGAGCTGGAATCTGATGGCTGGCATCGTCGCCGTGTTCGCCGGCATCTGGATCGCGACCACCCAGCCGCAAGCAGCGCGCGCGGCCAAGCCGGCCGTCGCACCCGACACGCGCTGAGGCATCGCAGCGCTCGCCGGCAATGCCGTTATCGAATCCGTGTTAGCCTGAGGGTCCGGTCCAAGCGAACCCAAGGCGGCACGCAATTGAACATCTCCCTCTACGACATCTCCGTCTGGGTGCTGCCGCTCGTCATCGCCATCACGTTTCACGAAGCCGCGCACGGCTTCGTCGCGCACCGGTTCGGCGACGACACCGCATGGAAGCTCGGCCGCGTCAGCTTCAACCCGCTGAAGCACATCGACCCCTTTGGCACGCTGATCCTGCCGGCCATGCTGCTGCTCGCGCATTCGCCGTTCCTGTTCGGCTACGCCAAGCCGGTGCCGGTGAATTTCCGCAACCTCAACCACCCCAAGCTCGACATGGTCTGGGTGGCGCTGGCGGGCCCGGTGACCAACATCATCCTGGCGACCGCGGCGGCGCTGGCATTCCACGCACTGCCATTGGTGCCGGCAGATGCGGCAAAATGGACCGCGGACAATCTGAAAAACGCATTCCTGATCAACATCGTGCTCGCGATCTTCAACATGATGCCGATCCCGCCGCTGGACGGCGGCCGGGTCGCGGTCGGGCTGCTGCCGCGGCCGCTGGCGATCCCGCTCGCCCGGCTGGAGCCCTACGGCATGCTGATCCTGATCGGGCTGTTGATCCTGCTGCCGGTGATCGGCAGGCAGGTCGGCCTAAATCTTGATGTTATTTCAACGATACTGCGAACTCTGACCGGCTATGTGGCGAACGCCCTTCTCCTGATTACGGGAAACACATAGCTTTGCTTCAAGCATGCCCCGATGCTGATCCGGGGCCGTGCGCTGGGACAGGAACGCTTCGAGGCCATGGTGATCAAAGCTGCCGATATGCTGATTGCACGCCGCGCCGACACCCGCGCGCGGGCGGACTTTGCGACCTGGAAGATGATGGCCAAGCTGAACGGCGCCTCAGCCCTGCCCCCCGAAGCGCAGAATTTCCTCGCCATCTACAAGAAGCTGCTGGAGCAGATGAGCGAGGCCGAGGCCGGCGAGACCACCATCCAGGAGATGTACCGCACCTACTACGCGGAGATGGGCGGCGCCGGCAAAGCGCCGGAGGTTCCGGCGCGCACGCGCGAACCGGTCGCCGACAGCGGAAACGTCACGGCGTTCCGCCGCCTGCCGGCCAAGAAGGCGACCACATCCGACCCCAACGCCAAACGTCCTTTGCCGGTGGCGCTGATCTTCGCGTGCCTCGTCGTGGTCTATGTCGCGATCCGCTACTACTGGAAATAGCGCCGTCGCCGCGACACCTCATTTCCGGCTTCCATCATCGACAGCTCGCACCGCGGCATCCCGTCGCGCGTAACGGCCGTTTCAATCGCCGCAGCGTGGAATATCGCGCACGATCGCTTGCGCCACTGCCCTAGGCGATGCGCCCGATGCCGGGCATAATGAGGAACTCAAAAAACAAAATCATACTGGAGGGAAGATGAAGCGTTCCATTGCAGCCTTGGTCATGACCACGAGCCTGGTGTTCGCCGGCAATGCGCTGGCGCAGACGATGGACAAGGTCGCAAAGGTCGGCGCACTCGGCGATCAGTCCGGTCTGTATCAGGACATCGGCGGCCCCGGTTCGACGGTGGCGGCGCAGATGGCGATCGAGGATTCCGGGTTGCTGGCGAAGGGCTGGAAGATCGACCTGATCTCGGCCGATCACCAGAACAAGCCCGATGTCGCCGTCAACATCGGCAAGCAATGGATCGACGTCGAGAAGGTCGACGTGTTCGTCGATCTCGCGGCCTCCAATGTCGGCCTCGCGATCGCCAACCTCGCCAAGGACAAGAACGTCGTCAATCTGAACTCGGGTTCGGGCTCGTCCGATCTCACCGGCTCGCAGTGCACGCCCAATACGGTGCACTGGTCGTACGACACCTACATGCTTGCCAACGGCACCGGCCGGGCATTGGTCAAATCCGGCGGCGACACCTGGTTCTTCATCTCCGCAGACTATGCGTTCGGCCAGGCGCTCGAGCGCGACACCACGGCCGCGGTCACCGCGGGCGGCGGCAAGGTGCTCGGCAGCGTCAAGCACCCGCTCAACACCGCCGACTTCTCGTCCTTCCTGTTGCAGGCGCAGAGCTCGAAGGCCAAGGTGATCGGCCTTGCCAATGCCGGCGGCGACACCACCAACGCGATCAAGCAGGCCGCGGAATTCGGCATCGTGTCGGGCGGCCAGAAGCTTGCGGGCATGCTGATGTTCCTGACCGACGTGCACTCGCTCGGCCTCAACGTCGCGCAAGGGCTGAACTTCACCGAAAGCTTCTACTGGGACATGAACGACCAGACCCGCGCCTTTTCGAAGCGTTTCATGGAGCGGTTCAAGAAGAACCCGCCGACCATGGTGCAGGCCGGCGTCTATGCCTCGCTGATCCACTACTTCAAGGCGCTGGAAGCACTCGGCGGCAATCCGCATGACGGGCGCGCCGTCGTTGCCAAGATGAAGGAGTTGCCGACCGACGATCCCTTGTTCGGCAAGGGTTCGATCCGGGTCGACGGCCGCAAGATCCATCCCGCCTATCTGTTCGAGGTGAAGAAGCCGTCGGAATCGAAGTATCCGTGGGACTATTACAAGCTGATGGCGACCATCCCGGCGGATGAAGCCTTCCTGCCGCTCGAGAAGAGCGCCTGCCCGCTGGTGAAGAAGAACTGAGACGTCGTCATTGCCCTATCAGGCGGGTCAGCTTCGCTGGCCCGCCTTGAGCGGCGGCCTTGCCTTCGGGGCGAAGTCCAACCGATAGCGCATCGGACTGGTGTCGAGGCGGGTGCGAAAATGGTGGCGCAGCGCATCCGCGGTGCCGAAGCCAACCGCGGTCGCGACGTCCTCGACCGACATGGCGGTGGCTTCCAGCAGGTCTCGTGCCCGCGTCATGCGCTCCTGCAGCACCCATTCACCGGGTGACATGCCGGTTGCGGTCTCGAAGCGCCGAATGAAGGTGCGCCGGCTCATGCGCGCCCTGCCTGCAAGGCCTTCGATCGTCAGGTCGCGATCCAGATGCCTGCGCATCCATGCGCAGAGTTCGGCGAGAGGATCGCCGTCGGCAAGGACCACCGGATTAGGAATGAACTGCGCCTGCCCGCCCTCGCGGTGCGCCGGAATCACCAGGCGCCGCGCCACATCATTGGCGATCTCGGGTCCGAAATCCTTGCGCACGATATGGATACACAGATCGAGACCAGCCGCACGTCCCGCCGAACTCATGATGTCCCCATCGTCGACATAGAGCACCTTGGCATCGACGCGCAGCGCAGGATGCCGGTGCACCAGCGGCTCGGCATGCGCCCAGTGCGCCGCAACGCGCCGGCCCTCCAGCAGTCCGGCGCCAGCCAGCACGAATACGCCGGAACAGATCGATGCGATGCGGACCCCGCGCGCATGCGCGCGGCGAAGCGCTGTGACCACCGCCTCGGGCGGTGACGCCTCGATGTCCTGCCAGCCCGGCACGATGATCGTGCCGGCCTGCGACAGGAACGAGAAGTCGACGTCGGCGACGATCTTGACGCCGGCCCCGGCCGCAACCGGCACACCCGGCCGCTCCGCGCACACCGCGACCCGATACCAGTCGCGGCCCATGTTCGGCAGGCCAAACACCTCGAGCGCCATGCCGAGCTCGAAAGCATTGACGCCGTCATAGGCCAGCAGCGCGACCACCCTGTTGCGGGCGCTGTCCCGCCGGGCCCTGCCTGCCGGCTTCGTATGTTGCGAATTTGGCACGATATTCACGATATATGTCATTCGTGCCAATGGTCAAGAATGGCGTCTCGCGCGCACGGTCGAGCCTCGCGATCGAACCGCCATGCCTGGAGAAGTTCATGACCAACGCCGCCACGTCGTCGCCGGCACCATCGATGTCCGCAGACATCCAGCGCGGCTCCGCGCGCGCCGTCTACCTCAGGGGGACTCTGTATTGCCTCGCCGCCTCGGTCTCGTTCGGCCTGATGTTTCCGGTGATGTCGAGCGCGCTCTCCCATGTCGATCCCTTCACCTTCACGTCGCTGCGCTATTTGATCGCGGCCGCAATCTCGCTCGTCCTGCTCAGGATCAAGGAAGGGCCGGACGCGCTGAACCTGAAGGGTGAGCCGATCGCTCTCGCCTGGCTGCTGGGCTCGATCGGGTTCGCCGGCTTCGGTTTCCTGGTGTTTCTCGGCCAGCAACTGGCCGGACGCGACGGAGCCTTGACGACATCGATCATGGCCGCCACGCAACCATTGCTCGGCATCCTCATCATCTCGGTGATCCGCAGGGTTCTCCCGCCGCCCGTCACGCTGCTGCTGGTGCTGCTGTCGTTTGGCGGCGTCGCGCTCGTCATCACCAAGGGGGATGTCGGCGGGCTGCTGCACGAACCGCAGAACTATTCAGCCAACGCGCTGATCGTGCTCGGAATGATCTTCTGGCTGATCTACACCTTCAGCGCGGCACGCTTCGCAAGCTGGTCGGCCCTCAAATACACCACCATGACGATGTCGCTCGGCCTGACCACGATCGTCGCGATCAACGCGATCCTCGCTCTGACGCAGGTGATCGCATTGCCGGCAGCGGCCGATCTGCTCTTCATCATTCCGCATCTTCTCTACATGAGCCTCGTTGCCAGCGTCGCCGGCGTGCTGTGCTGGAATCTCGGCAACAAGATTTTGACGCCTTTGAACGGCGTGCTCTTCATGGACGTCGTGCCGATCACCGCGTTCACCGTCTCGGCGATCATTGGCGTCGTACCGACGCGGGTCCAGATCGCGGGCGCATGCATCACCGGCGTCGCCTTGATCCTGAACAATCTCTATTTGCGGCTTCGCGCATGACGAGTCGCCGGATGCGAAGCGGCTCCCCACGCACTTGATCACGCGACTGGCGGTCGCTCCGATCTCTGGCGGTGCGCGCAGTCACGCGGCATTCCGTCGGCAAGGCCTGGGGATTCCCGATGACGGGAAAGTGCGCACGTTCGACGCTCAGGAGCTTCTGATCCGCGTCGAGGATCCCGGGTTGCCGATCCTCGCGAGCTACGCGGCCCTTACTGCTTCGACTTGTTGTAGTTGACGTCGAGGCTGAAGGAGAACTGATCCTCGGTCAGGTCGGCCGGCGGCGCCGGGACCGGATCGGAACGGTGGACCATCGAGACCGCGGCGTCGTCGAAGGCGGCGTCTCCCGACGATTCCAGCACCGCGACCGACAGGACCTTGCCGACGCGATTGAGCACGAGCGCGATCTTGACCTTCGCCGTCTTGACCTTGCCGTTCTCCGGAAACTTCTTGTGCAGGTCGAGATAGGCGCTGATCTTCTTGCCCCATCTGGCGGTCATCGCAAGCTTGTCCTTGCCGATGCCGGGGTTTGGCGCCTTCGTGGTCTCGGCCTGACGCGCGTCCTCCAGCTTGGTTGGCGCGGCCTGCTCCGAGGCCTGCTGTGCTTCCTGCGCGTTGGTCTCGACCTTGGCGACCTTGGCCTCCTCCTCCTTCTGCTTCTTGGCGGTGTCCTCCGTCACGATGCGGTCGGGGTCGTCGGCCTCGACAGGCTTTTCCTGAGGCAGGTCGGTGTCCTTCACCTCTGCCTTCTGCTGCGCCATCTCCTGAACGGCCTGCTGCTCGTCAGCCGGCGCGCCGGGCGGTGCTGCTTCCTCGGGTACATCCGGTGAGGCGAGTTCGACGGCGTATTCCGCGCCGGCCGCGCCAAGTCCCTCGTCGCCGTCGTCGCCGCGCAAATTTGCCAGTGCCAACGCCACGCCGCCGAGATGCAGCCCGACCGCCATCACCGCGGCGATCACCCAGAGCCGCTTCGAGGTACGCAGGTCGAGATCGGGGTTGGTCGACATCGCGCTTCGCCGTCAGGGCTTGGCCGGCTCGGCCTGCTGGGCCGCCGGCGCTCCCGGCACGCCCTCGAGCGCGACGAGCTTCACATGGGTGTAGCCGCCGCCGCGCAACAGTTCCATCACGCCCATCAGCTCGCCATAGGGGACCATCCGGTCCGCCCGCAGGAACACGTATTTGTCTCGGCTCATGTCGGGCACCGCATCCAGCGAATTGATCAGGTCGGCGCGCTTCACCGCGTTCTCGCCGATCGCCAGCGTGAGGTCGGGCTTGATGCTGACATAGGTCGGCTTGTCCGGCTTCTTCTGCGGCGTCGCACTGGAGGTCGGAAGATCGATCGGCAGGTCGACGGTCGAGAGCGGCGCCGCGACCATGAAGATGATCAGCAGCACCAGCATCACGTCGATGAACGGCGTGACGTTGATCTCGTGGGATTCCGCGAAATCGTCGTCGCCATCGTTCTCGGAGATCGAGACTGCCATCGCCTACTCCGCCGCCGCGGCACGCGCACCATGCGGAACGCTGCCGTGGGTGCGATCGAGATCACGCGACAGCAGCCGTCCCGCCGCGCCCGAGGCGCGGTTGACGAGCTCGAGATACACCTTCGTGACGCGCGAGAAGTGGTTGTAGATGATCACGGCAGGGATCGCCGCGACGAGCCCGATCGCGGTGGCGAGCAGCGCTTCCGCGATACCCGGCGCCACCACGGCAAGGTTGGTGGTCTGCGACTTCGAGATGCCGATGAAGCTGTTCATGATGCCCCAGACGGTACCGAACAGGCCGACGAAGGGCGACGTCGCGCCGATGGTCGCAAGCAGGCCCATGCCGATGCGGATCTTGCGGGCCTCGGCACGCACGATCTCGGCGAAGCTCGACGCCGCGCGTTCCTTGATGCCGCTGTCGCTGGAGATGCCCGCCGACAGCCGCCCCTCGCGCATCGCGGCTGCGATGAACGACGACAACACGCTGCCCTTGGCGCCGAGTGCGAACTGCGCCTCCGCAAGCGAGCGCGATTCAGCGATCTTGGCCAGCGCGCCACGCAGCTTGCTCTGCGCCACGGTCAGCTCGACCATCTTGGCGATGAACACCGTCCAGGTCACCAGCGACGCGAAGGCGAGACCGAGCATCACCGCCTTCACGATGATGTCGGCGTTCAGGAACATATTCCAGGGCGACAATTCGTGCAGGCCGGTGCTGGTCGACTTCGGCGATTTGGCATCGCCGCCCGCGGCGGCAGTCAAGGACGCCTCATTCGCCATCGGTGCGGGAGCCGCCGCAGGTGCTGGCGCAACCTGCGCTGGCGGCACCGCGGGCGCCGACTGGGCCACCGGCGCGGTCTGGCCAGCGGCCGCAGGCTGGGCGATCGCCGCGGGCTGCGCGGCGGGTACCTGAGCCGCGGGCGCGGGCTGAGGCCGGGTCACGGGCGCGGGCTGCACGGCAGGTGCCGTTTGCTGCTGCGCCGAAGCCGGCGCGGTCAGCATGGACATCGCCAGGGCGACGACCATGGCGGATGCAGCGAGGAACTTGGATGTCATCATCAGTTACACTTCAGCCCAGTGACGGATCAAGTTGTGATAAATGCCGGTCAATTTGACCGTTTCAGGGTCATCGCGCCCCAGCCGCTCCACCAGCGCCTGGATCGCAGTATCAAGATCGAAGATCAGGCTGCGCGCGTGGGCATCACGTACCATGCTCTGGAGCCAGAAAAAAGACGCAACCCGGGTCCCCCGCGTGACCGGCGTTACCAGATGCAAGCTGGAAGCAGGATAAAGTACGAGATCTCCTGCTGGCAGCTTGATTTCATGTGATCCGTAGAGGTCCTCGATGACCAGCTCGCCGCCATCGTAATCCTCTGGATTAGATAAAAACAGCGTGACCGAGAGATCGGTGCGGATCCGCAACCCCGTCAGCTTGTCGCCGCGCACCGCATTGTCGACGTGCAGGCCGAAATGGTGCCCGTCGCTTGCGGCGTAGCGGTTGAACAAAGGTGGAAAGATTCTAAGTGGGATCGCCGCCGAGATGAAGCGCGGGCTCGCCGACAGTGCCGTCAGGACGCGGTTGCCGAGCTGCCGCGCGACCTCGCTGTCGGGCGGCAGCTGCTCGTTGCGCTTGACCAGCGCGGACGCAGCGCCTGCGGTCGAGCGGCCGTCTTCCCATCCGCTGGCGTCCATGATGCGGCGGAAGTCCGCCACATCAGCCTTGCTCAATACGTTGGGAACACAGACCAGCATCTCGTGCCGCGAAGCCTTCGTCAGTAGCGCGCTGAAACAACCAGATACGCGGCGCGTCCCGGCGCTTCCAGTACGAAAGGTGTCGCACTCTGGTAGAGCGCATCGTAGTAGCGCTTGTCGAAGATGTTGTTGACGAACAGCTTCACGGTCCAGTGCTTGTCGACCTTCGCTTCGGCGAAGGCGTCGAAGCGCCAGTAGCTCGGCAGCGAGGTGCCTTGGTTGGCCGCGAGCAGCGTGCCGCCATAAATCTTCGAGCGGTAGACCGCCTGCCCGCCGAGCTCCCACATGTCGGTGAGCTGGTATTTGGTCAGCATGCTGAACGATTGATGCGCGATGTTGGCGAGCGGCAGCCCGACATTGGTCGGGTACAGCAGCGGCTGCGGCGAAGGCGCATTGGACTTCGTCACCTGCGACTGCATCAGAACGAGGCCGCCGAACACGCTCCACTTGTCGGTGATCTTGCCGCCGACGCCGAGATCGATGCCACGAACCCAATAGGCCGCACCTGCGGTAATGCACGATACGGAGCCTGTCGTCGGCGGGTTGGTGACCGGATAGGGACAGGTCGCCGTGCCGGTCGTCGGCGTGACGTTCTGCGCCTCGCGCGCATTCTCCTTGTTGGTCTGGAACAGCGCCGCCGTCACCAGCAGGTGCCGATCGAACAACTCCCACTTGGTGCCGACTTCGATCGCCTGGTTCTTTTCCGGCCCGAAGATCTGGTTGGAGCTGCCGTTGAGGATCGGCGACAGGCCGCCATACGCCGTGCTGGTGCCGTCGAATTCGGCACCCACCGGGTTCGACGAGGTCGCATATGCGGCGTAGACGCTGCCGTTCGGCGCGGGCTTCAGCGTCAGGCCGAGGTTGAAGTTCGGCATGCCGAAGTCGGCGCTCTGTGCGCCAAACGTCGTCGCGCCAGCCACCGTGCCGTATCCGCTGGTCTTGATGGAGTAGTCGTCGTAGCGGATGCCGCCATTGAGGATGACGAGGTCGTGGTAGTTGACACTGTCGAGCAGATAAACGCTGGCGGTGTCGATCGCGAGGTTGGTCGGCAGGCCGCTCAATGTCGGCGTCGATGTGAACGGCGCGTAAGTGTATTGCGGCGAGAACACGTTGACGCCGGAAATCGAGCCGGCACCGTTGAACGGCGTACCAGTCGTCAGCTCCGAACTCAGGCCGGTATACTTGTCGATATACGAGGTCTCGCGCGAGATCTCGACGCCACCGACCGCCGTGTGCTTGAAGCCGCCAGTGTCGAACTTGTAGGTCGCCTCGCTCTGGTTTGCAACCACGTCGGTGATCTGATAGCGGCTCTGCGGATTCATCGTGATCGTGGACGCCGAGAGCGGCGTCGCGATGACCGGCGACTCGGCGATCGTCCCGATGTAGTTGTTCATGGCGCGCGAGGCGCGGAACTTGTCGGAGAGGACGAGATCCGGCGTGACATGAACCTCGGTGCTGATCGTTCCGATGTCCTGCTGCACCTTGAAGAAGTCGCGATTGACCAGGCCATAGAAATTGTTGGCTGGCGAGCCGAACTGCGGGAACGGTCCGCCCGCGGTACTGGTGAAGACGTTTCCCGGCGCCGGTGAACCCGGCCGGTAGTAGGGAACGCCGAAGTCGGGAATACCGTGGAGGTCGGTGTGCACGTAATCGGCGGTGATCTTCACTGCGTCGATCGGCGTCCACTTCGCCGCGACGAATGCCCCGCTGCGGTCGTCGGTGGTGTTGTTGCGCCCGGCGACCTTGGCATCCTGGAACAGGCCGCCGGCGCGGATCGCCAGCGTCGGGCTGATCACCTGGTTGACGTCGAGCGTCACACGCTTGGTCTGGTCGGTGCCAAACGTGGTGTCCATGTTGTAGAAGCTCTTCTCCGTCGTCGCCTGCTTGGTCACGATGTTGATCGCGCCGCCGGTGGTGCCGCGGCCGGCAAACGACGAGCCGGGGCCGCGCAGGATCTCGACCTGCTCAGTGAAGAAGTTCTCGCGGACGCTGACGCCGGGATCGCGTACACCGTCGATGAAGATGTCGTTGCGTGCGTCGAAGCCGCGGATGAAGAAGCGGTCGCCGAACGCGTTGCCGCCCTCGCCGGTGCCGAGCGTGACGCCGGCAGTGCTCAGGATCGCCGACTTCAGCGAGGTGGCGTTCTTGTCCTCGAGGATGTCCTTGGTCAGCACCGTGACCGATTTCGGTGTGTTCAGGATCGGCTCGGGAAACTTCGAGGATGCCTGCAAGCGGTCGCCCTTATACGGCGCTGCCGGGTCGGCGTAGGGGTTGCGGTCGGGCGGAAGACCGCCGGCGTTGGGAAACGGCACCGGCGCCTGTTGCGCCTGTTGATTAGCGCGCCGCGCGGCACGGCGCAGCGCGTTACGGGCGCGGACCTGATCGGATGTCGGCTTGGACGTGACCGGGCGCGGACGCGCAACCGGAGCATCGACGTTCACCGGCGGCAGGTTCGATTGCTGGGCTTCGGCCCCCGAAAACGATGCCACCGCAATCAGGCTCGCGACCGCGGAGACCTTCGCGGCGGAATAGCTCGTCTCATCAGCCGAACCAGTCGCTGCTTCGAAACGCAGCGACCTCGGCGCCCTCATATTGCTCATTTCTTGCACGCCCCCAAAAAAGCAAGTTCGATCGCGAAATGAAGCTGCGACGAACTGTCACCTTCGGTTATCGAGCGTGACTTTCTTTATCAATGCGATCAGCGCCACAGTTCGCCTGAATCGCCTCAGTTCAAAGCGATTCTAATCTACGGTTTGAAATCGTTCTAAACTGCAATTTTTAAGCGTTCTAATAATCGTTCTAAAATGGAGTCCGCGTTTGGTCGGCGAGGCCCTGCATTTGCACTCAGAAGCGACACCGATCACTCGGCGCTCGGCGGCTTCATCAGCGCGAACAACTCATCGATGGTCCGTTGCGCAACCTGCCGGACCCGATCGCTGTTCTCGAGCCCGGCGATATTGACCCCATCGACCACCGCTTTGATCTCGTCGCGAAAGTCGGTGAGAAACCGCAGCGGATCGCGCTGCTCGTTGGCGACGCGCGCGATCAATCCGGTGACCAGGATCTGGCAAGCCATCATCCGCCCGTTCAACTCATCCATCGCCGCCCCCGTCGTCTCGCGTCGTCGTTGCGCGATATGAACGACAACCCCGATGCGTTTCAACCGGGTCGCGCAGGCGGCAGCCGCTGAACGCTACTTCGCAGCGATGTGCTCGGCCTCATCGCCAAGCGCCTTGATGCGGTCCTTCACCGCTCGGAGCGTGGCGAGGCCACTCTCGACATGCTTGTCCGATACGTCGCGCAGCACGTCACAGGCGATTGCATCGCGCAGACTGTCGAGATCGTCGACCAGGCGGCGTCCGCTTCTGGTCAGGAACAGCCGATTGGCGCGGCGATCCCTGGGATCGGGACGGCGTTCGAGCAGATCGTGCTCGACGAGGCGATCGAGCAGACGCACCAGCGAGATCGGCTGTAATTCGAGCACGTCGGCGAGGTCGACCTGGGACAGCCCCTCCTGCTCGCGCAGACGGAACAGCACGATCCACTGGGCGCGCGTAGTCCCTCGCGCCTTGGCACGATGATCGATATAGTTGCGCAGCAGCCTCGAACTCTCGACGAGCTGCGCAATGAACTGGCGTTTGAGATCGAGCGACATAGGGGTCCTCGGTGTGTTTCCCAGACGGATTGTTTCCACTCGTTTCTGACCTAAACCTTTCCAAATGTTTAGGATTCTCAAGCCTTGGTGTGTTTACACATTAAGTGCACGCATATTATATCCGCAAGCTCTGTGAACCGTTTCAATCACCCTTTATTGTTACGTCGAACCTAAGAGTCCGCATGTCAAAGTCACGCTCCATCGGTTGGGTTTTAGTGATCGCGGCGCTTGGCACGGCCGGTTATTTCGGCTGGCAGAAGTACACGGACAACCAGCGGGCGGCCGAAGCTGCGCAGAAGCGCGCCGCCCAACGGCCGGCGGTTCCGGTGAAGATCTCGCCGGTCGAGAAGGCCGACTTCCCGGTCTACCTGACCGGTCTCGGCACGGTGCAGGCCTTCAACACCGTCCAGGTCCGCACCCGGGTCGACGGCCAGATCACCAAGATCGCCTTCAAGGAAGGCCAGTTCGTCAAGGCCGGCGACACCCTGGTCGAGATCGATCCGCGGCCCTATCAGGCGACGCTCGACCAGGCCAAGGCCAAGAAGGCCCAGGACGAGGCCAATCTCGCCAACGCCAACCTCGATTTGCAGCGCTACACCAAGCTCGGCGAGTTCGCGACCCGCCAGCAGCTCGACACCCAGCGCTCCACGGTGGCCCAGCTCACCGCCCAGATTGCGGCCGATGATGCCGCCATCTTCAACGCCCAGACCCAGCTCGACTACGCCACCGTGAAGTCCCCGATCGACGGCATCGTCGGCCTGCGACTGGTCGATATCGGCAACATCGTCAATGCCTCGGCGCAGACCGGCATCGTGACGATCACCCAGATCGAGCCCATTACCGTGATCTTCACCGCCCCTGAGGACCAGTTGCCCGATATCAAGGCAGCCCTGGCCGTGGCGCCGCCCAAGACCATTGCGCTGACCACCGACGGCAAGCGGGTGCTGTCCACCGGCGCGCTGGCACTGATCAACAATCAGGTCGACACCACGAGCGGGACTGTTCGGCTGAAGGCGGTGTTTGATAACAAGGATCATGCGCTATGGCCGGGCCAGTCGGTCGCAACCCGGCTCCTGGTCAGAACCTTGAAGGATGCCACCGTCGTCCCCGATGACGCGGTGCAACATGGCACCGATGGCCTCTACGCCTATTCTGTCAATCAGGAGAACAAGGCCGAGCTTCGCAAGATCAAGGTCAGCCAGTCGATCGACGGCAAGTCGGTGATCGACGAAGGCCTGTCGCCGGGGCAGCAGGTGATCAGCGCGGGCCAGTACAAGGTCTCGCCGGGAACCCTGGTGACCACGGCGGTGGCGAGCTCGGATCCGTCCCAGTCGAAGGTTACGCAGGAATGAGCGACGGAATTTCCGCACCATTCATTCGCTTCCCGATCGGCACCTCGCTGCTGATGGCCGGCATCCTGTTCGTCGGCCTCGTCGCCTATCCGCTGCTACCGGTCGCGCCACTGCCGCAGGTCGACTTCCCGACCATCCAGATCACCGCGACGCTCCCGGGCGGCAGCCCGGAGACAATGGCGACCTCGGTCGCGCAGCCGCTGGAGCGCCAGTTCGCGCAGATCCCCGGCATCGCGCAGATGACCTCGACGAGCTATCTCGGCACGGCATCGGTCACCATCCAGTTCGACCTCAACCGCTCGATCGACGGCGCCGCCAACGACGTCCAGGCTGCCATCAACGCCGCCAGCGGCCAATTGCCGAAGAGCCTCCCCTCGCCGCCGACCTATCGCAAGGTCAACCCGGCGGACGCGCCGATCATGCTGCTGTCGGCAACCTCGGAGACGCTGCCGCTGACCACGGTCAGCGACGCCGTCGACGCCCAGCTTGCCCAGCAGATCAGCCAGATTTCCGGCGTCGCGCAGGTCATCATCGGCGGTCAGCAGAAGCCATCGGTCCGGGTCCAGATCGATCCCGCCAAGCTGGTCGCCAAGGGCCTGTCGCTGGAAGACGTCCGCGCCGCGATCAATATCGCGACCGTCGACAGCCCGAAGGGCAATATCGACGGCGCCACCCGCGCCTACACCATCTATGCCAACGACCAGTTGCTCACCGCGGAGCCCTGGAACGACGTCATCATCGCCTACCGCAATG
This sequence comes from Bradyrhizobium sp. UBA2491, assembly GCF_002341725.1. Classification (NCBI taxonomy): domain Bacteria; kingdom Pseudomonadati; phylum Pseudomonadota; class Alphaproteobacteria; order Hyphomicrobiales; family Nitrobacteraceae; genus Bradyrhizobium; species Bradyrhizobium sp. UBA2491. Next base: position 16,952 of record NZ_DDOP01000044.1, on the reverse strand, counting down.
GCGGGCCGCTGCGTATCCGTGACATCGGCCAGGCCGTCACCGGACCGGAGGACGCCAAGCAGGCCGCCTGGGCCAATGGCAAGCGCGGCGTGTTCCTCGTCGTCTTCAAGCAGCCCGGCGCCAATGTCATCGACACAGTCGACAAGATCAAGGCGGCACTGCCCCGCCTGGTCGCCGCCATTCCGCCGGCGGTCAAGATCGAGGTGATCTCCGACCGCACCACCACGATCCGCGCCGCGGTGGAGGACGTCCAGTTCACCCTGCTCCTGACCATCTTCCTGGTCGTGATGGTGATCTTCGCCTTCCTGCGCAGCTTCTGGGCGACCGTGATCCCCGCCGTGACGGTGCCATTGGCGTTGCTCGGCGCCTGCGCGCTGATGTGGGTGTTCGGCTACACGCTGGACAATCTGTCGCTGATGGCGCTGACGATCGCGGTCGGCTTCGTCGTCGACGACGCCATCGTGATGCTGGAGAACATCAGCCGCTATATCGAGGAAGGCGAGAAGCCGATGGCGGCCGCCTTCAAGGGCTCGAGCGAGATCGGCTTCACCATCGTCTCGATCAGCATCTCGCTGGTCGCCGTGCTGATCCCGCTGCTGCTGATGGGCGGCATCATCGGCCGCCTGTTCCGCGAGTTCGCCGTCGTGCTGGCGATGACGATCTTCGTCTCGATGTTCGTGTCGCTGACATTGACCCCGATGATGGCCTCGCGCTTCCTGCGCGCCCACAATGAGGAACGGCACGGCCGTCTCTACAAGCTCAGCGAGCGCGGCTTCGATGCCATGCTGCGCGGCTATGAGACCGTGCTCGACATTGCCCTGCGCTGGAAGCGCACGACGTTGTTGATCTTCTTCGCCACCCTGGCGCTGTCGATCTACATGTTCGTCATCATCCCGAAGGGCTTCTTCCCGCAGCAGGACGTCGGCCTGATCAGCGCGACCTCGGAAGCCGGCCAGGACATTTCCTTCGCGGACATGAAAGGCAAGCAGGAAGAGCTCAGCAAGATCGTCATGCAGGATCCGGGCGTCGCGACGGTGGCAATGGCGATCGGCGGCAGCGGCCGCGCCGGCAACAACGGCAACATGTTCATCACGCTGAAGCCCCTGAGCGAGCGCGACGCCAATGCGCAGCAGATCATTGCCCGGCTGCGCCCGAAGCTGGAAAAGGTGCTGGGCGCCCGCCTGTTCATGCAGGCCGCGCAAGACGTGCGCCTTGGCGGCCGCCCGACCCGCACCCAGTTCGAGTTCACGTTGCAGGACGCCAACCTCGCCGAACTGAACGAATGGGCGCCGAAGATTCTGAGCAAGATGCAGACGCTGCCGCAACTGCGCGACGTCGCCACCGACCAGCAGAGCAGCGGCACCACGCTCGAATTGAAGATCAACCGCGACACCGCCTCTCGCTATGGCATCCAGCCGCAGCTGATCGACGATACGCTGTATGACGCGTTCGGCCAGCGCCAGGTGACGCAGTACTTCACCCAGCTCAACAGCTACCACGTCATCCTCGAGGTGCTGCCCGAGTTGCAGGGCTCGGTCGATACGCTGAACAACATCTACATCAAGTCGCCGCTGACCGGCGAACAGGTGCCGCTGTCGACCTTTGCGAAGTGGACCACCGTGCCGGTGCGGCCGCTGTCGATCAGCCATCAGGGCCAATTCCCGGCGATCACCATCTCGTTCAACCTGGCGCAGGGCGTCGCGCTCGGCCAGGCGACGGAGGCGGTCCAGAAGGCGATGGTCGACCTCGGCGCGCCGCCGACCCTGAGCTCGAGCTTCCAGGGCACCGCGCAGGCCTTCCAGCAATCGCTGTCGACCGTGCCGCTGCTGATCCTGGCGGCGCTCGTGGTGGTCTATCTGATCCTCGGCATTCTCTACGAGAGCTACATCCACCCGATCACCATTCTGTCGACGCTGCCTTCGGCCGGCGTCGGCGCGCTGGCGATCCTGATGGCGGCCGGCTTCGACTTCTCGCTGATCGCGCTGATCGGCATCATCCTGTTGATCGGCATCGTGAAGAAGAACGGCATCATGATGGTCGACTTCGCGATCGCCGCCGAGCGCGATCAGCACATGGAACCGGTGGCGGCGATCCGCCAGGCCGCCCTGCTCCGCTTCCGCCCGATCATGATGACGACGATGGC
>NZ_DDOP01000044.1:0-14620 GCF_002341725.1 Bradyrhizobium sp. UBA2491 | reverse complement strand
GATCATGATGACGACGATGGCGGCGATGTTGGGCGGCGTGCCGCTGATGCTGGGGACCGGCACCGGCTCGGAAATCCGCCAGCCGCTGGGCTACGCCATGGTCGGCGGACTGATCGTCAGCCAGGCGCTGACGTTGTTCACGACGCCGGTCGTCTATCTCTATCTCGACAAGCTCTCCAACGCGTTTGCCAATTGGGGCCGCTCGCCGCGCGCGGACCATGACGCCGGCGACGGCGAAGACGGATCGGTCAAGCAGGCCGCCGAGTGACTTGACTTTGCCCGCTTCCCGGCACATCCGAAAGATGTTCATGTCGGAGCCGGTATCGTGAAGATTGTCGCAACGTCGCTCGCCGTCCTGTTGGCCGTGTTCGCCGCGGTCGGCTCCGGTCATGCCCAGGCACCCAAGGGCAAGAATGCGCCCGCCCCGGTTCCGGCGGCCGCTCCGCCCGCTCCTCAAGGCGATGGCTCGGGCAACAACACCGGCTGGGTTGCGCGCTGCACCAGCGCGAGCCGCGACGCGCCGCTCGAATGTGCCATGGAACAGACCGCGGTGCTCACCAAGACCGGCCAGCTCATCGTGCTGGTCAACATCCGCGTCCCCGGCGACACCCGCACACCGGTCGCGCTGGTCCAGCTGCCGCTCGGACTGAACCTGCCGGCCGGCGCCAAGCTGCAGGTCGACGACGGCAAGGCCGTCGATGTGCCGATCCAGACCTGCGAAGCGCGCGGCTGCTACATCAACGCGCCGATCGCCGCCGACGTCCTGGCCCAGCTGAAATCGGGCAAGCAACTCAAGGTCTCGTTCCAGAATCTCGGCAAGGAGACCATCAGCATCCCGATGCCGCTGGCCGACTTCGCGACGGTCTACGACAGGATCAAGTAGCGCGGCGCCTTACTGCCGCGCCATCTGCGCATTGCCGACGCCGTCGCCGTCGAGCTTCTGGTCGTCATGCATGACGACCGTCACCTGCAACAGCTTGCCGGTGAACTCGAACGGCGCCTCGTAGCGTGAGACCGGACTGCCGCGATCGCGCCCGATGTCGAGCCCGGACCATGAGATGAAATTGTGGAAGCCGAGCTGGGTCTGCATCGATCCGACCGGCTCGCCATCGATCGTCAACGTGTATTCGCTGACGCCGGTCCGCGCGCCCTTGGCCGGCGGCTCCTTGCGCAGCAGCCGCTCGACATGCACGCCGAGCCGGTGCGCACCCGCAGCCACCTTGCGGCTTGACGTCACCAGTTCGTGGCCGCCGCCGACATTCAGGTCGTGCACCAGAAAGCCGTCCTTGATGTAGAGGCTGTAGCCCGAGGTGGCATCGCCATGTGCGATCAGGACGCCCTCGGCGCCGCCGTCCCCGATCTCGACCTGCGCTTCGATGCTGTAGCTGCGGCTGCGCACGTCGGGCGCGACATCGGTCGGCACGTGCCCCATGCCGGCATGGAAGGTGAATTTCGTCCGCGCGCCGTGGAAGCGTGCCGCATTCTCGGCAAACCGCGGTCCAAAGCGATCATCGAGCGGCAGCACGTTGTGCGCCTCCGCCTCGCTCCACCACAGTTTGATCATCTGCTCGAGGCGCTCGGGCTCCGTGGCCGCGAGGTCGTCCACCTCGGAGAAGTCCCGATCGAGATGGAACAGCTCCCATTTGTCGTTCTCGAACGGCGTGCCTGACGGATGAAACGACACTGCTTTCCAGCCATCCTTCCAGAGCCCGCGATGGCCGAACATCTCGAAATACTGCGCCGACGTCTTCGACGGCGCCGACGCGTCATCGATCGAGCTGGCAAAGCTCTCGCCCTCGAGCGGCATTTGCGGACAGCCGCCGATCTCGGCCGGCGCGGAGACGCCAATCAAATCGAGCAGCGTCGGCGTCAGGTCGCAGGCATGGACGAACTGATGGCGCAGCTCGCCCTTGGCTTTGATGCGCTTCGGCCAGCTCATCACGAAGGGATCGCGAATGCCGCCGCCATGGGTGTTCTGCTTGTAGCGCCGCAACGGCGTGTTCGAGGCCATGGCCCAGCCATGCGGAAAGTTCGAGTGCGTGTCCGGCCCGCCGATGTCGTCGATCCGCTGCAATTTGACAGGCACCGGCTCGGGCCGGAAATTATACGGCCCCATCGCATTGACGAAGCCGAGCGGGCCGCCCTCCTGGCTGGCGCCATTGTCCGACATCACGACCACGAGCGTGTTGTCGCGGATGCCGGCCGTGTCGAGAAATCCGATCAGCCGCGCCAGATGCTGGTCGGCATGGTCGAGCATGCCGGCATAGGCCGCCTGCAACCGCGTGAACACGCGCCGCTCGTCGGCGGAATGCTCGTCCCACGCCTTTACGCCGTCGTTTCGCGCCGGCATCCTGGTGGCTGCCGGCACCAGTCCCATCGCCTTCTGCCGCGCCATCCGCTGCTCGCGCTCAACATCCCAGCCGTGGGCGAAGGTGGCGTCATAGCTCTTGATGATGTCGGCCGGCGCCTGATGCGGCGCATGACAGGCGCCGAGCGCAAGCCAGGTCAGCCATGGCAGGTCGGGACGGTCGGCCACATGATCGGCGATGAAGCGGATCGACTGGTCGACCAGATCCGACGTGAGATGGTAGCCGGTCCCGTAATTGCCGGGAGGATCAACATGCGTGTTGTCGGACACCAGCTCCGGTGCATACTGGTCGGTCTCCGCGTCGAGGAAGCCGTAGAAGCGATCGAAGCCGCGACCGAGCGGCCAGCCGTCGAACGGACCGGTGGCGCCGCTCTCGGTCAGCGGCGTCACATGCCATTTGCCGACCATGTAGTTGCGATAGCCGTGCTGCCGCAGCATCTCGGCGAGCGTCCCCGCCTCGCGCGCGATCTTGCCGCGATAGCCCGGATAGCCGGAATCGAAATTGGCGAGGCAGCCGACGCCGACCGAATGATGGTTGCGCCCGGTGAGCAGCGCCGCGCGCGTGGTCGAGCACATCGCGGTGGTGTGAAAGCCGCTGTAGCGCAGGCCCTCGGCAGCAAGCCGATCGATGGTCGGCGTCCGGATCGGCGAGCCGTAGCAGCCGAGATCGGAGAACCCGACATCGTCGAACAGCACGACCAGAATGTTCGGCGCGCCGGCCGGCGGCTGACGCGCGTCGGGCCACCACGGCTTCGAGGTCGCGACCGTCTTGCCGATGCTGCCGCCGAACGGCGGCATCCGATGCTCGCTCATGGCGCTCTCCCTGTCCTCGCCGACATCGGCGGTTGCCCCGGTGTTCGTCCCGGCGGATTGCCTCAAATCATAATCCGAATTATGATTATTGAAATCAGGAGATGCAAGCGCGAATGCCGCGGCTTTCGGAGCAGTTCGACCTTCCCGGCGTCACCCCCTCGCGCCAGAAGCGCAGCCGCGAGACGACGCTGGCGCTGCTTCGGGCGGGCGCCGAATTGTTACGGACGCGGAGCCTCGCGGAACTGTCAATCGAAGCCCTGTGCGGCAAGGTCGGCGCCACGGTCGGCGCCTTCTACAGCCGGTTCGAGAGCAAGGACGCCTATTTCAACGCGCTGATCGCGCTCGCCGCGCAGGACGGCGCGCGGCATCTGGCCCGGATGGATCGCCCCGCGAGCGATGTCGCGCTCGACGACCTCTGTCGCCGCGTCGTGTCAGGCGTGGTCGGCTGGATCCGCGCCCACGAGGGCGTGCTGCGCGCGGCGCTCCAGCACGATGACACCCGACCGGACAGGTGGACGACGTTCAAGAGCCTTGCGCGTGCGACCACCGAGCACGCCACCCCTCTCCTGTTGCGTGCGATGGGCAAGGGCCGCAAGGCGGCGAAGACCCGCGCCATCGCCTTCGGCTTCCAGGTCGTGCTCGGCACGCTCGTCAACGCGATCCTCAACGATCCTGGCCCGCTCTCGCTGCGCGACAAGGAGATCGAGACGCGGCTGGCCGATTGCCTGCTGCTACTGCTGAAGGCGGAGATGGCGTAGTCACGGCCTCGCGCGCCTCGACGTGCGCGCAGCGAACCTTCTCACTGACCAAAATACGTGTCCTCGACCGACCGCCACTCGGGGCTCGCGGAGACGACGGTCAGGGCGCGATCCAGTGGCCGCTTCAACTCGGAATTCATCGGCAGCGCAAACGCCATATAGGCGGGCGCCAGCACGCCGTGCGGAGGGTCAAGGCGATCCGCAAAGCGCGTTCTGACCAGATATTGCAGGGCGCCGATGCTGTTGACCACGGCATCCGCCTTGCCGGAGGCGACGGCTCCGAGCGCGTCCGGCAGATTGTCGAACTTCTGATAGGCCAGGCGCTGGTCATCGAGATATTCGGCGCCGGACGAACCTGACACCGCGACGAGCCGCTTGCCGGTCAGATCTCCCGTGCGATTGGCAATAATGCCTTCGACGCGGCTGACGGTGATCCGCGCGATCAAATTAGTCGTCAACAGCGATACCAGCACCAGGCTTCCAACCATCCAGAGCACGGCAAGCGCGCGGCCAAGATGGGTCTTCGGCGTCTTGTCGCCGTAGCCGACCGTCGTCATCGTCACCACCGCCCAGTACACGCCCTCGTGCCACGACGTCACCGATGATGCGGTTTCCGTCGAACCGTCCTTGCCGGCATGCGGCCGCTCGAACCACCACATCAGCACGCCGATGATCGCAAGCAAGATGAAGATGGCGCCGATCAGAATCCCGAGTTCGCCCGCGGCCGTGCCATAGTCATGGAACGCGGACGCGGCTCCGGTCCTTTTCGCGAACACGGCGGCCACGCCGGACCGATGCGTCGGATACGAGAAGTCGACCCGCGTCAGACGCTCGGGCGTGATCGTGATGGCGCCGATCCCGACATCGTAGCGGTGCGCTTCCAGTCCCGAGAGCAAGTCATCGAGCCGCGCGATCAGCGTGAGCTGATACGGCCAGTGACAATCCTCCGCGACACGCCGCCAAAGCTCGACACTAGCACCATCGAACAGGCCGTCGCTGCCCTTTCCACCATATGGCTCGACATCGTAGATCGCGACGCGCAGCGGCATCGTCGTGCCGGACTCGGCGCCGACCCCAATGCTCACGGAGACGGTCAGCAACAGCCAGCAAAGGCCGGCCCGTATGGCAATGAAGCGACAGGCAATGCAGGGGATGAAGATGCAACGTCCGAAATTCATACGGCACGGTAGCGCCGTTCGATGACGGATATATCGCCCGTGCAGCGCAGCCGTCAGCCTCGGGACGATCGCGGCGCGCCGCTCAACCCCGATCGAAATGTCCTTCCGGATTGACGCGCTGCACGATCAGCGGATCGGCGACGGTGCGCGGAAATTGCGGCAACCGGCCGACCGGCACGCCAAGCATCGCCGCCAGCACCGGTGCCGAGAACGCCGAGGTCGAAGCACGGAATCCGACGTCACCCGGGGTCGGCTGGTCGAAGAAAATCAGGAAGTGGATCTCGTCATTGTCCAACACCTCGATGTGATGTGGATAGGCGCGCGGGATGAAGTAGACGTCGCCCGGCGCCAGCTCCCAGCTATCGATCGAGCCGTCGGGATTCTGAACGGTCATCTTCGCGTGCCCGCTCTGCACGTAGCCCATCTCGGCCGTTTCGGGGTGCCAATGCGGCTCGCGCATGCCGTCGGCTGTGATGCGCAACGAGTACATCGAGATGTCCTTGAGCGCGGGCCAGAACTGGTCGCGCGCCAGTCGCGCCGAGCCGTAGCCGAGTTCGACCGGGGCCGACTGGCGCTCGACGTCGAATTTGTGCGGATTGCCGAGGTCGGCTGAGGCCGGGACGAGCGGCGGTCCTTCGCGACGGAGCAGATAGGCGCCATCGGTGGTTCGTGGAATCGCGGCGAAGATCGCGGCCGGCATACCGTACGCATTGCCAAGCACGGCATCGGTCATCGCGCCGAAGGCTCCCGCGAGCGAGAAATCTTCCGGCTGCTCATGACGGAACGCCAGGATGAACTCCGCCTCGCCGTCGCCAATGTTCTCGATCGCGTGCAGGGCTCCGCTCTCGACCAGGAACATCTGCCCGGCACCGACCTGGAATGCGGAGAAGGTGCTGCCATTGCCGAGGATCGAGACCAGTGCCCGGCCCGACACGCAATAGCCAAGCTCGGCACAGTTCGCGTGCCAATGCGGCGCGCGGATCGATCCCGCCGCCAGCACGAGCCGCTTGATGGAGAGCCGATTGAGGATCGGTAGTTCCTTCGCGCTTACGCGCGTGACGCCGCCGAGCTCGGACTTGAACAACGTATGACCGTTGATCAACGACGTATAATGAATCCCGTCTGCCATCGCTCGCTCCTTCGGTTGCAGCGGCAGCGTAGGGCTACGGCCGCAACCAAGGAAGTCAATTGTCGACGAATGAAGGGGGACGGCGGCGAAGCCGGTCGCGAGCCTATCGCTCGCGCTTGTAGAGAAACGCGTTGTCCGGCTGCGGCATACCGATCGTCTTGTAGAACCCGATCGAGTCGGGCGCGGACAGCAGCAGGCACATCGCCTCAGGTCCGGCATGGCGCCGGGTTTCCGCGATCAGGCGCTTGCCGATGCCGTGTCCCTGATGTTGGCGATCGACCGCAAGGTCCGACAAATAGCAGCAATAGGCGAAATCCGTCAGCGCGCGCGAGACGCCGACGAGCGTGCCCGCCTTCCGCGCCGTCACGATCAGATTGGCATTGGCGATCATGCGCGCCATCCGGTCGGTATCCCCCAGCGGACGCCGCTCGCCGAGGCCCGACTGGCGCAGCACCTCGATGAACTCGTCGACGCCGATCGATGCTTCGCGGGCATACAGAATTTCGTCCATCACCTTAAACCTCTGCCGCAAGACCCCAGGTCACACGCGCGAAACCATGGTGGATTGCGCCGGGTGAATCCACCCTCGATGCGACGATGGCCACAGTTCACGGGATTCGCGATTTTCGGGTCCGTGCCCGCCATCAACGCTTGCCAAGCCCCGGACCAAGCGGGTAGAAGGTCGCACTCGCGCGGACGCCGATTTGGCAGGCGGACCCGCTCTACCGAGATATCCAGACATCCAGCTAAGCTGTTGATATCATGGAAAGCTCTTGGGGAATGGTGTAACGGTAGCACAACAGACTCTGACTCTGTTTGTCTTGGTTCGAATCCAGGTTCCCCAGCCAAACGCTAGATTCCCATCAGGGATCAGCGACTGATCCGCCGATCGCGGAGCCCATCTCGGCAAATTTCATACATCTTCGGAAAGACGGCCTGTTTCGCGAGCTGCGCCCAGCAGAAGTGAATCGACGGAATGGGCGGCGAACGAAAAAGCCGCCCGAAGGCGGCTTCATCGACCCGGTGTGGCGTACGAATCAGGCGAATGGTGTGATCGCGCGCCGGCGGAACGCCAGGAATCCGAGACCGGCAAAGCCCAGCAGCATCATTGCCCAGGTCGACGGCTCCGGTACGCTTGGCGCGAGGCCGATCGTAATGAAACCGTCGCCCAGCGTGTTGGCCAATTCAGGCAGGTTGACGAACAAGTAGCCCTCGAACGAGTTGTTCACGAAGCTGCCGCCGCCGCCGCCGAAACCACCATAGTTCGTTGTGCCGCCGCCGCCGCTATACCCGCCTCCGGCGCCGGTGCCGGCGCCGGCACCACCGCCGCCGCCAAATCCACCTGCTCCACTTATGCTGTCGCGCGGAGCGCCGCCCGCAAGCACGGGCGAACCTGTCAGCCCCTTACCGCCGCCACCTCCGCCACTGGGTCCGTTGCCGGTTGCGCCGTTGCCCAGGATGCCTCCACCGCCTCCAGAGCCTCCATTGGATGCGCCGCCGTAGCCACCCGTTCCGCCCGCTCCGCCCGGATACCCTTGGCTGACAGAGGCTGCCGTTCCATCAGGTGTCAAACTGGCATTGGTCCCATTGCCATTATACCCCGCACCGCCTCCGCCGCCGCCGACCAGCAAGACCGTTCGTGAACTGTCGATCAGGACGAACGAGCCGCCACCACCGCCGCCGCTCGATAGCGCCGATGCGCCAGCCTGGCCCACGTAGAGATCGAGGACCTCACCTGCCGTGAGATAGTACTCAGCCGAAACCGAGGCACCGAAGCCACCGTGTACGGCGCTGTTGGAGGTGCCTCCGCCGCTGCCGCCGACAGCGTTGATGAGATATTGGCCCGTTTGACCGACCGTGCACTGAACTCCCCCGCCGGTCGCCGAGAACGTTCCCCCACACACAGCCGCGGATGCATGATCTGCAATGGCCATCGTCAACCCCAGCGCGATCATGGTCGACCGTGCAGTCACTTTGAATGCGAGTCTGAAAACCATTTAAGTGCCTTCCTGTTTCCAAAAAATTCCGAGTGCCGTGGCAACGACGTGGCTGACGGCGGCGCAGCCGTAGCCCGGCACTATTCAGCGGCGATCTCAGCGGAGTTCAACACCGACGAACCGTGTTGGGACTGGCAGGTAAAAAATTGAGACGGACCGCCAGTTCGCGGCCCGGGCTGCCGGCTCAGGCGCGCGTCGCATTGATCGGCGGCTGTCCGTTCGGCTATGAGATGGCCTTTCCAGTTCGCCCAAGGGGGCTGCCCTTGTCCGCAAAGCCCGTTCCGTGCATCGATTGCTTTGGGATGCATTTTCCTGAGACCGACGCCGGCAGTGTCGCCGCATACCGCAAGATGATGCGGCCGGTGTTCGACTTCGAGATTCCGAACCCCGCCGAACGAGCGCCGTTCTGGTCGGAGGCGGAGGTCTTCTGCCTGCCCGACGTCACGGTATCGCGCACCAAGAGCTCTGCCTGCCGCTTCACGCGCAGCCTCGCGACCATCGCGCAATCGGCGAACGACCAGATCCTGGTGGTTTGCTACACCAGCGGCCACTTCGTCCTCAAAACGACCGGCACGAGAAAGCGCGTCAACAAGGGCGAGCTGGCGTTCATCGACCTCTCGCAGGAGACGGTGATCGAAGCGCCCGCCGTCGAGAACATCAGCCTGGCGGTCTCCCGGCACAAGCTCGAAGCGCTGTGTCCGCTGCTCGAGATCGCCCATGGCTTGGTGCTTGCGCCTGGAGCGCTGACGCGCGTCCTGCTCGGTTTGATGGAGGGCAGCATGGCGATCGGCCCGGCGATGAAGCAGGTCGAGGCACGTCCGATCGCGGATGCGATCATCCAGATGGTTGCCGCATGCCTGGAGACCTTGTCGCGAGACCACGTCAGTGCGAATGCCGGCGGCGGCGCCTCGCTCGTCGCCATGAAGGCCACGATCGAGCGACGCCTTGCCGAGCCGTCGCTCGGGCCGAAGACGCTCCTCGACGAGTTCGGCGTGACCCGTTCGACGCTCTATCGCGCATTCGAGCCGCTCGGCGGAGTGAGCGCCTACATCATGGAGCGGCGGCTCCGCTACGCATTCCGCCGCATGACCGATCCACTGATGCCGCGCCCACGGATCTCACAGCTCGCATTCGAGTTCGGATTCAGTCACCCTTCCGCGTTCACGCGGGCGTTCAAGACATATTTCGGCCTGTCGCCGAAGAACGTTCGCGCGCTCGCCGTCAAGCCGGAGCTGGATAATGTGCCGTTCATGGCCTCGCCTGAAGCCCAGCGCTATCTGCGTCCGATCAAAGCGACGATATGACGTCGCTGCCAGGTTGCGGCGCGTCCGCCGTTGTGACGGCGGCGCGCCGGACTGGTTGGTCGGACCCTGACGGGCTCAGTACAGCCCGCCCGTTCCCGACCGCATCACGGCGCGATCCGCGTCCGGCGAAATGCCGGCCTGGGTGCCGTCGATGACATCGGTGCCCGGGACCATGTTGTTGTCATAGACCGGCGGTGCCTGGCCCGGCTTGAAGGCTTCGAGCACCACGCCCCGGTTCTGGCCCGGCGCGGCACGCAGGCCGGTCTTGGCATCGACCAGCACCAGGCGGATGCCGACCGGCTGCTTGAACGGGGTCGCCGGCTTGTCGGCCAGCGCGAGCTTCAGGAAGTCGCGCGCGATCGGCGCCGCGGTCCGGCCGGCCTGCGCGGTGCGGCCGAGCGAACGCGGCTTGTCATAGCCGACATAGAGCCCGACCACGAGATCCGGCGAGAAGCCGACGAACCAGAGGTCCTTGGCCTCGTTCGAGGTGCCGGTCTTGCCGGCGAGCGGCTTGCCGACCTCCTTCAGCGCGGTGCCGGTGCCGGCCTGGATCACGCCCTCCATCAGCGAGGTGATCTGATAGGCCGTCATGGCGTCCAGCACCTGCTCGCGGTGGTCGATCAGCTGCGGCTCGGGCTGGTTCTTCCAGCCTTCCGGCGCATCGCAGCCGCGGCATTCGCGCTGGTCGTGCTTGAAGATGGTGTGGCCGTAGCGATCCTGGATGCGGTCGATCAGGGTCGGCTTCACGCGGCGGCCGCCATTGGCGATCATCGAATAGGCCGTCGCCATCCGCATCACCGTGGTCTCGCCGGCGCCGAGCGCATAGGCGAGATAGTTCGGCAGCTCGTCGTAGACCCCGAACCGCTTGGCGTACTCGCCGATCAGCGGCATGCCGATCTCCTGCGCGAGCCGCACCGTCACGGTGTTGAGCGACAGCCGCAGCGCGTTGCGCAGCGTGACCTGGCCCTGATATTTGCCGGTCGAGAAGTTCTCCGGACGCCAGATGTTGCCCTGCCCCTGGTCGATCTCGATCGGGCCGTCGATCATCACCGTCGATCCGGTGTAGCCGTTGTCGAGCGCCGACGAATAGACGATCGGCTTGAAGGTCGAACCGGGCTGCCGGTAGGCCTGCGTCGCGCGGTTGAACTGGCTCTGGTCGAACGAGAAGCCGCCGACCATCGCGAGCACGCGGCCGGTGTGCGGATCCATCGCCACCATCGCGCCCGACAGTTCTGGGACCTGGCGCAGCCGGTACTGGCCCTCGACGGGCTTGCCGTCCTTGGAGAACAGCGGATCGGCGTAGATCACGTCGCCGGGCTGCAACACCTGCGCCACCGCGGTCGGCGTCTTGCCCTTGTACGGGCCGGACGTTGCCCTCGCCCACCGCACGCCTTCCAGCGTGACGATGCCGGTTTCGCGCTGCTTGCTGATGGCGCCACCCAGTTCGCGGCCGGGCTGGAAGCCGATCCGCGCCGACTGGTCGTTGCTCTCCAGCACCACCGCCATTCGCCACGGCGAGATGTCGGAGAGCGACTTGACCTCGGCGAGCGGCACGCCCCAGTCGCCGGTCAGGCTGAGCTTCTGGATCGCGCCGCGATAGCCCTGCTGCTCGTCATAGTTCACGAGCCCCGCCACCATGGTCTTGCGCGCCATCACCTGGATCTTGGGATCGAGTGTGGTGCGGACCGACAGGCCGCCTTCGTAAAGCTTCTTCTCGCCATAGCGTTCGAAGATGTCGCGGCGGACCTCTTCGGAGAAATACTCGCCGGCGAAGGTATGCGCGCCGCTGCTGCGATTGGTGACGACCAGTGGATCCTTGCGCGCCTTGTCGGCGTCGGCGGCGGTGATCCAGCCGTTCTCCTGCAGGCGATCGATCACATAGTTGCGCCGCTCGACGGCGCGCGCATGGTTGCGCACCGGATGCAGGCTCGCCGGCATTTTCGGCAACGCCGCCAGATACGCCGCCTCTGCGACCGTCAGTTCGTTGACCGATTTGTCGAAATAGACCAGCGAGGCCGCCGCGATGCCGTACGCACCGAGTCCGAGATAGATTTCGTTGAGGTAGAGCTCGAGGATCTTGTCCTTGGAATAGGCCCGCTCGATTCGCATCGCCAGCAGGGCTTCCTTGATCTTGCGCGAGAACGACACCTCGTTGGTCAGCAGGAAGTTCTTGGCGACCTGCTGGGTGATGGTGGAGGCGCCCTGCGGGCGGCGGTTGGAACCGAAGTTCTGGATGTAGGCGACGCCGGCGCGCGCCATGCCGGTGTAGTCGACGCCGCCATGCTCGTAGAAATTCTTGTCCTCGGCCGCCAGGAAGGCGTTGATCACGAGCTTCGGCACCGCCTGGATCGGCAGGTACAGCCGGCGCTCCTTGGCATATTCGCCGAGCAACGAGCCGTCGGCCGCGTGCACGCGCGTCATCACCGGCGGCTCGTAGTTCTGGAGCTGCGAATAGTCGGGCAGGTCCTTGGAAAAATGCCAGAACAACCCCGCCACCGCGGCCAGACCGGCCAGGAACATGATGGTTCCCGCGGTGAACAGGAACCCGAAGAACCGCAACAGAAATTTCATTCGACCAGATTTCCGTGGCGAATACGCCGCTCATTCTGAGCCAGCTGCCTGCCACTTAGGCGGTCCGGTATATCGGTCGCTCCCCGGACCTGCAATTCGACGCAGGAGAATTTAAGCAAGCCAAACGTCAAACTTATGCCATAGAGCCGGGCTTCGCCGCACGACCAAATCAGCGCGATGCGACGAGGGCGATACATCCATCCCCTCGGGAACCCAGCTTCTCGATTCGCGCATCTGTCGGATCGTCTGCCTGACTCCAATCGCCGCATTTGCGCAGCGGCTGAGTTGCGAAACAAAAGCGCGGCTTCGAATCTCGGTCTCACTACCCGGCTGCCGCTATGAGCGGCGCTGCGGCAGAAAGCGGTGGACAGCCGCTAGCGCCACGCCACGCTAATGGTTTGTTAACTATAACTACTGCAGGTTGTTGGCATACGCTGACTCGCGACGGGCTGAATACCATGGCACTGCGCGGATTTAGACGGCCTTTTACGGCCGACCAGAATGTTCTCGGCTTCCCAAGACCGCCGACATCGGCGGCGGGCGCCGAGGCCTTGGACCTCGTCTATCAGGCGGCGGACATGTTCCGTCTCATCGAGGACAGGGCCCGCGCCAGCGAGGCGCGCGCCGAGGCCGCCGAACAGGCCCAGCTCGAGATCATCGCCGTCACCGAGCGCAAGCTGAGGGACGCGTCCCGGGCGCTCGAAGAGGCCCGACGGCGGATCGAATCGCAGCAGGAGCAACTCGATGCGATCGAATACCGGGCCCAGGCCGCCGAAGCCGAGGCGCGGGAGGCCAAGCAGTCCCTCGCCCTGGTCGAGGACGCGATCCGCCGCCGCCTGCTGCTCACGAGTGGACAGGACGGTGACGGCAGATCGACCGCCGTGGCCTGACGCGAGAATGACCTGACAGGCACGGCCGCACAGCGGCGGCCTCTTTGATTGCGCCGTACAGTCCTGCGACGTCCCACCACAATCAGTAGCCGGCGGCGAGCCCCGAATTGCGGCGTGGGTCGTTTGCGCCATAGAAGCGGTTGCCGCCGACCGGCTTGCCGCCCAGCGACGGTGCGCCGATGATGATCACCGCGAGGTGGTTGGCCGGCTGCGGCGGTCCGAAGGTATGGCCCATGCCCTCGAGGATCTTCCGTGTGTCCGGCGACAACGCAAAATCCTCGACATTGGTCGCTTCCGGCAGCCATTGCTGATGGAACCGCGGCATGTCGACGGCCTCCTGCGCATTCATGCCGTAGTCGATGGCATTGATCATCGTCAGCAGCACGGCCGTGATGATCCGGCTGCCGCCCGGCGTGCCCAGCACCATGACCGGCTTGCCGTCCTTCGCGACGATCGTCGGGCTCATCGAGGACAGCGGCCGCTTGCCGGGACCGATCGAATTGGCTTCACCTTGTACCAGGCCGTACAGGTTCGGCACGCCGACCTTGGCGGTGAAATCGTCCATCTCGTCGTTCAGCAGCACGCCGGTCTTGGCCGCCGTCACCTTGGCACCGAACCAGTCGTTCAGCGTGTAAGTCACCGACACCGCGTTGCCGTCCTTGTCGGCGATCGAATAATGCGTGGTGTTGCTGCCTTCATGCGGTGGAACGCCGGGCTTGATCTCCTTGGACACGCCGGCCCTGGCAGGGTCGATCACGGCACGGATCTTCGCGGCGTAGTTCTTGTCGAGCAGCCGCTCGAGCGGATTGTTCACGAAGTCGGGATCGCCGAGATAGCTGTTGCGGTCGACATAGGCGTGGCGCATCGCCTCGATCTGGTAGTGCACCGCCTGCGCGGAATGGTAGCCGAGTTCCGTGAGCGGATAGCCCTCGAGGATGTTGAGCATCTCGCAGATCACCACACCGCCCGAGCTCGGCGGCGGCGCCGAGACCACGTGATAGCCGCGATAGTCGCATTCGACCGGTGCCAGCTCGCGGACCTTGTAACTGTCGAGATCCTCCTGCGTGAGCAGGCCCTTGCCGGACTGGCTCGCGGCGACGATCGCCGCTCCCACCCACCCCTTGTAGAAGCCGTCGGTGCCGCGCTTGCTGATCTCGCGCAGGGTTTCGGCCAGCTCGTGCTGTACCAGCCGGTCGCCGACCGCGAACGGCTTGCCGTTGTTGAGGAAGATCGCGGCTGACGCCGGATCCTCGCGGAGATCGTCGATCGACGAGTCCAGCATCTGGACGTCGCCGCGATCGAGCACGAAGCCGTCCTCCGCGAGTTGCAGCGCCGGCGCGATCACGTCCGCGCGCTTCATCGTGCCGTATTTCTCGCGCGCATATTCCATGCCGGCCACCGAGCCCGGCACGCCGACGGCAAGGTGCCCCTTGGTCGAGAGTCCCTTGATGACGTTGCCGTCCTTGTCGAGATACATGTTGGCGGTGGCGCCCTTCGGCGCGGTTTCGCGGAAATCCAGGAAGGTCTTGCGGCCGTCGGCGAGCTCGATCGTCATGAATCCGCCGCCGCCGAGATTGCCGGCCGCCGGATAGGCTGTCAATCGGCGTTCAAA
>NZ_DDOP01000089.1:62345-62669 GCF_002341725.1 Bradyrhizobium sp. UBA2491 | reverse complement strand
CGTCGATGCCGCCGAGCCGGATGCGGACGCTGCCGATCATGACCTGGTCGCCGTCGCGGATCTTCGGCACGCCGGTGATGTCGGCGGCGAAGGCCAGCGTCGGCAGCGTCAGCAGCAGACCAGCAGTGAGCAGCGTCTTGAACATCGGCAATCCCGGCCAGGTTCGTGTCGTTCAAAGGGCTTGAGCGTCTCGTGCCCAAGGATTGTGCGGGCAATTGGGCAACCGTGCCAGTGGTGGAGTGTTTCCGCCAGTTTCAACTTCGCGTCATCCCCCCATGAATGCGCCGTTCGCTGCCTCTCCGGACCGTAGGATGGGTGGAGCGA
>NZ_DDOP01000089.1:6241-62105 GCF_002341725.1 Bradyrhizobium sp. UBA2491 | reverse complement strand
GTAGGATGGGTGGAGCGAAGCGATACCCATCGACGCTCGGGGACAGATGATGGGTATCGCTGCGCTCCACCCATCCTACACCGCCGCCATCCGCTTCCGCGCCAGCGCCAGCGCCATCAGCACGAACGCCGACGTCACCTCGGGCCCGCCGACCAGGATCCGGGTCGGTGTCTTCATCTTGTTCCACTCATAGGCCTTGTAGGGTCCCCTGCGTCCGCCCTCGCCGAGGTTTTGCACGATGCAATGCAGCGCCGGCGTGAAGGTCGAGACCTCGGCGCCGAGATGCGCCAGCGCCATCAGCGCCAGCGCGGCGTCGAACGGGTTCATCTCATGGGCGATCAGCTCGCCGATGACATAGCCGAGCACGCGGGAGCGGATCAGCGCGAACACGTTGCCGGGGTCGATGACGCGCTGCGCCGCCAGCGGCAGCGCGATGAAGGCGGCATAGCAGCGGCCGAAATAGGCCGAATAGAGCTCGGGCAGGTAATAGATGTGCGAGCGCGGATTGCTGAACGCGCCGCTTTCGACCAGGTTCTTCTGGAAAGCGATGATGCGATGCAACGTCTCCAGCCGCTGCGGCGTCTCGATGATCCGCCAGCGCGCGAGGTTGCGGAACGAGACCTCGAGGATGTCGAGGTTCAGGGTCGGATCGAGGTCGTTGCCGTAAGGCCGCTCGCCGCGGAGATTGTCGATCCAGGTGACGACGCCGCCCTCATAGTCGATGTTGTCGTTGAGCGGCACGGTGACCCGTGGCTCGTTGGCGCCTGATCGCACCTGGTAGCCGCGATAGAAATCCAGCAGCGGCTGCGCCAGGATCGGATCGTCGGAGCCGGCCTGGGTCGCGGCGGAGAACGCGCACGCCGTGGTATCGCAGTCGGGCACATAGATGCCGAAGCCCAGATCCTGCTTGATCTGGGCGAAGAAGCGCGAGAACCGCGGATGCCGCCCCGGTGCCAGCGCGGTGATGACTTTCACGTTGGAGCCGTCATGCGACGGCACCTCCTCGGCGCTGGTCCTGACGCAGAACGCCACCATGTCCGCGATCGCGCGTCGCGCAGCCGCGGTCTCATCCGCTGACGCCAGCCCGCTCTCGACGAAGCCGAGCAGCGCCTCGGTGAAGAATGCGTCGTAATAGGCCGAGCGATGCCGGATCTGCACCGGCTCCCACATCGGCTCGGCGATGCCGCGCCATGGCGGGTTGATCAGCGCGCGCGCCGGTGAATGCGCGATGAAGATGCGAGCCAGGTTGAACAGCAGTGTCGAGTTCTTGTAGCCGCGCGCATTCAGCCCGGTCAGCGCCATCAGCATCTCGCGGCCGCCGATGTCGGGATCGCCGATCAGGTTGAACGCGGCGTAGGTCGGGATGAAGCCATTCTTGCCGAACGAGCGCAGCAGATGCGCGGCCGTCTTGCGGATCACGCGGTCGATCTCGGCCGGTGCGGGCGGCCGCGCCGGCACGATGACGGCCGGCGGCGCCGGATGGCGCACGGCGAGGCCGTCCATCAGGTCGGCGACGGGCGCGCCGATCGCGGTCCAGTCCGGCGCCTCGGCGTCGCGCGCCTGGGTCAGCGCGGCGCGCAGGCTGGCGAGGCGATCAAGGTTCTTCAGGTCGGGCAGGCCGGTGCGGCGGAGCAGGGCACGCAGCGGCGGATTGCCGAGCGCGGTCCGGTAGAATTTTCCGAGATGGGCATCGCCGCCGCGATAGGATTGCAGCACCGGGTCGCAGACCTCGTACAGCGACGGTCCGTCCTTGCTCGCGGTCAATGACCGGCACACCGCCCCGGCGATCTCGTGAAGGCCCAAGAAACCCAAGGAGAATCTCTTTCTGCTGGAACCGGTTAACGCCGCCGCCCGGCGGTGTTTCCCGCGCTCCTCCCCAATTCCCGCAAGCTATTGGAAAGCTACATGAATCCGTACAAAACACAAATGTGACCGAGATCACGTAACGGGATTTTAACGGCGTCAATAGTCTTTGCCCGGCGGCAGCATGCGCCAAACCGGGTTGCCCCGGCCGCCCGGCCGGGTTAAGGGTCTGTTTGTTGCGGCGCCGCAAATTGAGTTCAATTCAACGGCACACACGGCACAACCCCATTAAACCTGATCGTCTGAGACGCGACTAACTGGCGCGAATTCGCTTGAGCGCCATCGGGATAAGGATTGGGACCAGGAACGCTATGGACCTTAGGCAGCCTCATATTTCCCGCCGCACCATCGCCTTCGCGGTGGCTGTGGCCGGCACGGTGTCGCTGGCGATCGGCGCCCATGCCGCGCTCAACAAGCGCATGTTCGATACCCCCAAGGGCACCGTCGTTGCGGGCGCCACCGGCAGCATCCCGACCGGCACCTCCCGCCTCGCGCTGATCATCGGTAACGGCCATTACCCGGACGCATCGGCGCCGCTGGCGCAGCCGATCAACGACGCCCGCACGCTGTCGTCGGCGCTGCGCCGCGAGGGCTTCGACGTCGACGTGGTCGAGGACGCCACCAAGGACGACATGTTCCGCGCCGTCGAGCGCATGAAGGCCAAGATCCGCCCCGACACCGTGGTGATGCTGTTCTTCGGCGGCTATGGCGTGCAGGTCGGCCGCGAGAGCTACATGATCCCGGTCGACGCCACGATCTGGAAGGAAGCCGACGTCAAGCGCACCGGCGTCAGCGTCGAGTCCGTGCTCGATGCGATGAAGGAGCGCGGCGCCAAGGCCAAGCTCGTCGTGCTCGACGCCTCGCGCCGCAATCCCTATGAGCGCCGCTTCCGCGCCTTCTCGCACGGCCTCGCCCCGATCAGCCCGCCGGAGAACACCATCGTGCTGTCTTCGGCGACGCCGGGCAAGGTCGCCGACGACGGCAAGGGCACCAACAGCGTGCTGGTCTCCGAGCTGCTCAACAACCTCAACGCCCAGGTCGGCGCCGAAACCGCCTTCAACAAGACCCGCGTCGCGATCTCGCGCGCCAGTGAAGGCGAGCAGGTGCCGAGCGTGTCGTCCTCGCTGCTGGAAGACATCAAGCTCGGCGGCTGAGGCCTTCTCGACTCTATCCCCACGTCGTCCCGGCGAAAGCCGGGACCCATACCGCGTGATCTATCGGTGAAAGCGCGCTGCGCGTACCGCGGCGCGCGTCCAATGCAAGTCCTTCACTGCTAGTCTTCGCAAAATTTCTGCCGATGGTTATGGGTCCTGGCCTTCGCCAGGACGACGGTGTGGATGCAGCGTCGCCCTACTTCGCATCCGCGCTCGCGCCGACCGGCCGCACCGGATCGCCTTCGCGCAGCAGCGCGCCGGCGCGGGCGACGACGATGTCGCCTTCCTGGATGCCGTCGCGGATCTCGACCTGGCCGGCCGACATCAACCCGGTCTCCACCCGCCGCGTCTCGACGCGGCCGCCACGCACCACCTGCACCACGGTGCCGGCGGTGGAATAGAGGATCGCGGTTAGCGGCACCGCGACGCCGCAGCTCTGCCCGGTCTTGATCTGCGCCCGCCCGCTCGAATTCACCAGCAGCCGCTTGTTGGCGCCGATCGCCACGAACACCTGGCCGAGCTGGCTGTTCGGCTCGACGGTCGGCGCGATCCGCCGCACCTTGCCGTCGAGGTCGCCGGCGCCGAGCACCTTCAGCTTCGCGGTCTGCTCGGTCTTCAGCTTGGCGATGTCGCGGGTCGGCACCATGCCGACCAGGTCGTATTCGTTTCGGGCGATGATCGAGAACAGGGCGTCCTTGCCGGACGCCGGGGCACCGACGATCGCCGACGACGCCGAGATCGTGCCCGCCACCGGCGCCGTGACGTTGATCGCATTGCTGCCGTCGGTCAGCTTCGCCAGCACCTGGCCCGCGGTGACGGTGTCGCCGGGATCGGCCATCACCTCCGCGACCTTCAAGCCAAACCGGTCGGGCCGGATCTGCTGCTCGTCGCGCGGCAGCACGATGCCCGAGACCTCGACGATGTTGCCGAAGCAGAATTTCGACGCCTTCAGCACCGTCACCGCCGCGCCCTTCGGCACCGCGTCGGTCTCGCTCGCGGCGAATGCGGGACAAGCCGCGAGCACGAGCAGCGCGGTGGCGGCAAGGGCTGAGGCGCGCATGAGGGACGAAATCATCGGCGAACTATTCCCAAATTGCAGCGCGTTTCGAGCGAGATGGACACCGGTTCGCGTGAACAAACGCGTCAATTGAAGCCGCTCCTGAATACCAGATGCGGCAGCCCGGCGCCATCAATCAGCGATGCGAGCTTCGAGACCATGCGCTGCGTCACATAGGGCGACAGCCCGCGCGGAGGTAGGGGCTGCATATCCGCAGTCGTCCTGGCGAAAGCCAGGACGACGTGGGGTGGAAATGTCGCTTGTTCTGCCGCCGCCGCGCGCGGTGCCTATCAGCGCACGATGCGCTTCACGCGGCGCGCGGTCTTGGGCTTGGCTACGGCTTCCGCCTGGGCGGCATCGGCATCGGCGTCGCGGGCTTGGCGTAGCGCGCGCAGCCGTTCCATGTTCTGGCGCACGGCGATCGCGTCGCGTGCGACGTCGGCCATCGCGCGGGCGCCCTCTTCGGCCGCAAGCCGCTGGCGTTCGGCGCGCGCGAGGCTGTCGGGGGTGGGCGCGGCAGGCGTTCGGGCGGCCATGGTCATCCTTGTGTCGGATACAGAAAAGCCCGCTCAACCGTTGCAGATCAAGCGGGCCTCACCGTCACTCCAGTACATCCGTGGAATGACGTTGCGGCATGAATGCCGCGACCGGCGCGAAGCGCCGCCGCGACCATCATGCGTCAATGCGAACTCAGGCCAGCTGCAGATTCTCGGCGCTGGTCTTGCCGCGCATCTTGTCGGTCTTCAGCTCGAACGACACCTTCTGGCCTTCGGCCAGGCCGGACAGACCGGCGCGCTCGACGGCGCTGATGTGAACGAACACATCCTTGCTGCCGTCATCCGGCTGAATGAAACCAAAGCCCTTCTGGCCGTTGAACCACTTCACAGTACCTGTTGCCATGTCTCTTCTCCAAAGCAGATATTTCGCGTGATGGACGCGTCACCAATTCAACTGGCGATGTCTTTGGAAGAAGGCCGATGGGACCATTCAACAAGGCGCAACGGCTAATCGAATAGCGGTAGTATATGCTCGTTTGGCGCGAAAACAAGGCAAGAACCGGCGGGTTCCGTGACGTGCCTCACTCAGCCGCCGCTTCCGCCGACGGCTCGCCCTTCCAGCTCAGGATCTCCGCGGCCAGGATCGGGTGGTTGAAACCCTTCACCACGAGGTCGTCGATGGCGCGGCCTTCGACGTAGGGTTCGACGATGCCGTAGACGCGGCGGCTGACCACGATCTGGTTGGGCCGGGCCTCGCCGCACAGGCGGGAGGCAAGGTTGGTGACGCTGCCGATCGCTGCATATTCCAGCCGCTGCTCGAAGCCGACCTGGCCGAGCGTGGCATAGCCGACCGCGATCCCCATGCCGAAGCCCAGGCTATGCCCGCGGTTGCGCCACTTCTCGGTGAGGGGGCCGATGGTGTCGCGCATCTCGACCGCCATCTTCACGGCGCGCGCGGTGTGGTCGGCGAGCAGGATCGGCGCGTTGAACAGGATCATCACGCCGTCGCCGGCATATTTGTCGAGCGTGCCCTCATACTTGAAGATCAGCTGCCCGAGCGCGGCGTGATATTCGCGCAGCACGTTCATCGCCTCCTCCGGCTCAGTCGCCTCGGTGAAGGCGGTGAAGCCGCGCAGGTCGCAGAACACCACGGTGACCTCGCGCCGGTGGCTGTCGAGCAGGCCCTCGGGATTGTCGGAGGAGGCGATCAGCTGCGCCACCTGCGGCGCCAGGAAACGCTCGAGCTTGCGGATGCGCTCGATCTCGCCGAGCTGGGTCTCGACCCGCGCCTCCAACGATCTGTTCCAGTCGGTGAGCTGATCGGTCTGCTGCTGGAGCTTGTCGGCCTGCTCGCGCACCGTGCTGTTGGCCGCTTCCAGCGCGTGGCTCTTCTGGTCCACCTCGGTGAACAGCCGCGCATTGCGCATCGCCAGCACGGCCTGGTGCGCGAACGTCTTCATCAAGCCGATCATGTTGGCGGGGAAATCGCCGGCCGCCTTGCGCAGCACCACCAGCGCGCCGAGCACGCCCTGCTGGTCGACCAGCGGCACGATCAGCACCGAATGGAAGCCGGCGCCGACCACGACATCGCGCAGCGGATGTTCAGCCTGGTGGGTGAGATCCGGAAATGCCAGCGGCTCGCCGTTCGCGGCGGCCTCGCCGAGCGGGCTGTGATCGGCATCGATCGCGCGATGGCCGCCCTCGGCTGCGCTATCGATGCCGATCGATTGCGTCAGGTTGAAGCTGCGCTGTGCAGCGTCATAGCCATAGATCAGCACGGCATCGGCATGGGTGATCTCGAGCGCGCGCGCGGCGACCGTCGGCAGCACGGCGTTGAGGTCGAGCGAGGACGCCACCGCGCGGCCGACCTCCTCCAGCACCTTCAGCTCGTTGATCGATTGCGCGAGGTCGCGGGTGCGCTCCTTCACCTTGGCCTCGAGGTCCGAGTAGGTCTCGGCGAGCTGCGAGGCCATGCTGTTGAACTGGCCGGCGAGCTCCTCCAGCTCGTCCGATGTCTTCACCTCGATGCGATGGCCGAAATCGCCGGCGCCAAGCCGCCGCGCGCCGGTGCGCAGCGCGGTGATCGGCACCAGCATGCGGCGGGCGAGGATGGTGCCGGCGATGGTCGCGACCACGAGGCCGAGCGCGATCAAGAGCGCGATGCGCACCAGCTGGTCGCGGATCGGCGACAGTGCCTGCGTCCGCGGCTGCTCGACGAACACATGCCAGCCGAGGTTCGGCGCCGATGTCGTGGTCGTCAGCACTGCGTTGCCGTCGATGTCGGTGCCGAAGGCGATCGGCTTGCCGCCCCCCAGCACCGCGGCGACCTGCGGCAGCGCGGCGAGGTCCTTGCCGACCTCGGGGCCCTTCGACGAACTCGCCAGCACGCGGCCCTTGGCGTCGACCACATAGGCGGTGGCGGTGCGGCCGACCTGGGAATCGCCGAAATAGTCGGCGAGGAAGCGCAGGTCGATCTCGGCCACGGTGACGCCGGCGTTGAAGCCGGAATGCTGCTCGCCGATCGACATGAAGGGCCGCTCGTCGCGGAAATACGCCGGCGCGTAGGCGGTGCCGCGGCTCACCGTCTCGATGAACCTGACGTCGCGGGACAGATCGGTGTTGGAGTTCACGGTGACGGTCTGGCGCGACAGCCGCAGCAGCTCACGGCCCTGGCCGTTGATCAGGGTGAGCTGGCTCACCGCCGGCACCTGGCCGAGCAACTGGGCATAATCGGCGCGGCGCAGCTCGATGGTGTTGGAGGAGGCGCGGGTCACCCAGGAGATCTGGCGCTCGAGATCGGCGATCGACTGCTCGATGTGCTTGGCGGTGGCGTCCGCCTTCTCGCTCATCGCATCGGTCAGCGTGCTCTTGATGCCGCGGTAGCTGATCCAGGTCTCCAGCGCGCCGTTGACCGCCAGCACGAACACGACGAGACCGACCAGCGCGAGCACGTATTTGGCGAACAGGCCGCCGCGCAAAAACCAGATCCTGCCCTTGTCGGTCGCCGCGTTCATCCAGCCTCGTCCGCCCCGTTGCAACAGTCGGGCGCGCCGCATCCTCCGCCGCTGTTTAGCACGGATCGGCAGGGCAGGCTGGTCCCGCGGCCCGCATGGTTAGCCCGGGATGGGAGGTTTTAGGGCGAACCGTCAGCGCAAGCGGCGGCGAGTATGCGGGACTATCAGCGATTGAGCAGCTGACGCAGCACGTCGTTCATCGCGGGACGGTCGGTGTCGCCTTGCGGGGGATTGGGCGGCGGGGCCTGGTCGGCGGCGGGTGGCGCCTCCTGGCTCAGGCTGCGGCTCGGACGGGAGGCATTGCCCTGGTTGAGGGTGGAGAGGCCCTGTTGCAGCAGGTTCCCGATGGTGTCGCCAAGCTGCCCGCCGAGCGGATTGCCCTGGCCGCCAGAGCCCTGGCCGCTGCCACCGGGCTGCGCCGCGGTTCCACCGCCCTGCGCGCCGTTGAGCAGGTTGCTCAGCCCGTTGAGGCCCTGACTCAAGCCCTGTTGGCTGAGACCCTGGCCGCTGGCTCCGAACAGGCCCTTGCCCATCTCCTTGAGCTTGGCATAGGCGGCCTGGGGGTTGTCGAGGATGCCCTGCATCTCCGGATAGATCCGCGGGCTCACCCACGGCCCCTCGACCATCACGGGGATGCCGAGGCCGACCGGGTTGCCGGCGCGGCCCTGGCCCTCGGTGGTCATGACGAGCTGCGGTTCGACCCGGAACCCGATCTGGCGGGTGTTGAGATCGACGGTGCCGACCCCGGTCATCTTCACCAGCGGGCCGACCAGATTGAGGTCGGTGGTGACGGCCTGGCCCTTGTCGACCTTGAACGAGGCGGCGAGCTGGCTGAGATCGGTCGAGAGCTCCTGGCCCTGCTGCCAACCCGACAAGGTGCCGGTGGTGAGGTTGCGGATCATCTGCGCGACGTTGAGGCCGATGATCTTGCCGTCCTGGAATACGACGACGGCGGTGCCGGCGAGATTGCCGACGATGGCGCGCTCGCTGTTGCCTTGCGAGGTCAGCGCGATCCTGGCCTGCATCCTGCCGTCGAGCTTGTCGAACTCGGCGATGCTCTTCAGCACCGGCAGCGCGCGCACGCCGGCGAGATCGAGCCGCAGTGCGTAGCTCGGGGTCGCGCTGCGCACGTCGATGCTGACGTCGCCATTGGCGGTGCCCTCATAGGCGCCGAGATTGCCGAGCTTGCCGTTCAGCACGCCGCTGTCGATCGAGGCGTCGATCGCCGCCTGCGCGAAGCGGCCGTCGCCGATCACGAGCTCGGCGGTCGAGATGCGCGCCTGCGCGTCGACATAGTTGAGCCCGCTGAGATCGATCGAGGCATTGCTCCAGGTGTTGGTGCCCAATGGCTGCGTCGCGCCGGACTGGCCCGGCGTCAACGCCAGTGAAATGCGCTGGAAGTCGAGATCGAGCTTCACCAGCGGCTTGTTGCTGGCGAAATCGACCGAGGCCCAGCCGGTGAAGCCGCCGTCGCCGAGCGTGCCGGAAACGCCGTTGAACATCACAACCGTGCCGTTCAGGCGCACTTCGGCATTCGCCTTGATCGCCGCGGGCAACAGGCCGGGTGCATCGATGTTGAATTCGGCGGGTACGCTCTGGCGCTCCAGCGGCGCTTGCGGCGCGGTCGCGCGGATCTCGAA
Source organism: Bradyrhizobium sp. UBA2491 (assembly GCF_002341725.1). Taxonomy (NCBI): domain Bacteria; kingdom Pseudomonadati; phylum Pseudomonadota; class Alphaproteobacteria; order Hyphomicrobiales; family Nitrobacteraceae; genus Bradyrhizobium; species Bradyrhizobium sp. UBA2491. The sequence goes on along the minus strand of NZ_DDOP01000089.1, from coordinate 52,880 downwards.
TTTCAGCGGCTTGTCGCCGGTGCGCGCGTTGCCGGTGAGGACGATCCTGCGGTCGTCGCCAATGGTTGCATCGGCGTTGAGCGTCTCGATCCGGTTCTCGACCCGGTCGCGTACATTGGAGAACACGACGGTGCCGCTGGTGACGCTGACATGCCGGATCGTGATGCCGCTGTTGTCGGACCCGGACGCTTTCGCCGGCGGATTGTGGTCGCGGGTGCGCTCGCGCTGCAACGGCAGGTTGATCACGGGCCTGACGATGGCGAGGTCGGTGATGTCGGGCCGGCCCGACCACAGGCTCGACAGCGTCATCTCGGCCTCGACCCGGCCGGCCGCGAACCGGTTGTTGGCCTCGCGCTCCCGCGGGTCCTGCAACACGACATCGTTCAGCGTGAGGGTGACCGTCGGCCAGAGGGCGACCTTGGCGCCGCCATCGATGGTGAGCTGGTAGCCGGTCTCGCGCTCGACCCGATCGCTGATGGCAGAGGTGAGGAAGGAGGACGGGATCCCGATCGCGGCCACCAGGGCGAGGATCGCGACCACGGCAGCGATGGCGGCCCCGGCGAATTTGAGTGCTCTCATGTCGTCGTTCCCGGCCGGGCAGTCCGCGTCAGATCGCTCCGGCCGCGGAAAATCCCGGCCGATCGCACGAGATTATCCCGCAAACGGAACCTCGCTCCAATGATCGGAAAAATAATCCGTTACCAGCATGAACTTATGTGACCTCAGACACACTCCCATGAGGGTGATTTTTGCTAACCGGGCGTCGGGGACTGCTCGGATCGATTTGGAAGGCAGTACAATGAACAAACAGGCCGAATTTGCGGTCATTCTGAAGATGAACCCGATGTTCGCCGATCTTGGTGCGGACGAGTTGCAGCGGCTTTCGGGCCTCTGCCACACCCAGCAGCTCGCGGCCGGCGAGGTGCTGTTCCAGAAAGGCGATCCCGGCGATGCCCTGTTCGGGGTCCGCCGCGGCCAGGTCCGGATCGAGACCGGTGCCTCCGACGGCAGCCGGCTCACGCTGAACTTCATGGGATCCGGCGATCTGTTCGGCGAAGTCGCCGTCCTCGACGGTCAGGATCGCACCGCGGATGCGACCGCCGGCGAAGCCAGCGAATTGTTCGTGCTGCGACGGGACGACTTCCTCGGCTTCCTGGAGCGCGAGCCCAAGGTCGCGGTCCGCCTGATCGAATTGTTGTGCCAGCGCATCCGCTGGCAGAGCGAGCGGATGGAAGAATCCGTGCTGCAACCCTTGCCGGTCCGCCTCGCGCGCCGGCTCTGCGCGCTGGCCGAGGATTTCGGTTCCGAGGTGCATATTTCGCAGGAACAGCTCGGCATCTTCGTCGGCGCGGCGCGCGAAAGCGTCAACCGGCAACTCCAGACCTGGCGCAGGGACGGCATCGTCGATCTGCAACGCGGGCGGATCATGTTGCACAACATGACCAAGCTGACTGCGGTTGCGCGCAACGACTGAACAGGCCGCCTGCAACGCGCGCGCGAGGATCGTATCGTCTCGCGCGCTTTGCTTGCGGACACGGTTGTCGCGCTGCCTAAAAGACTTGCTTGCGGGAACAGCGCGGGATCGCTTTGATCATGGCGCCGGTCCTTGGGGTGACACCCAGCCTTGCTGGCCTCACGCCATCCACCTGCAAACCCCTGCGGCCATTCCCGTTGACCGCAGGGGTTTTGCGTTGTGCCGGTGCGCTGATGCGGACGCGCCTATCTCAACACCACTTCGGGATCGGCCCAGCGCAGATACTGGCGCGGCGCGGCACCGAGCTCGCGCTTGAACATCGCGGCGAAGGCGCTCGGGCTCTCATAGCCGACGTCGAGCGCGACGCAGGTGACGGCCTCGCCGGCGCCAAGCCGGGCCAGCGCTTCGAGCAACCGCACCCGCTGCCGCCAGGCCGCGAAGCTCTGCCCGGTCTCGCGGCGGAACAGCCGCGTCAAGGTCCGCCGGCTGAGCTGGCAGCGATCGGCCCACTCGTCGAGCGTGAGATCGGAGCTCGGATCGACCAGCACTGCCTCGCAGATCGCGGCAAGCCGCGGATCGGGCGGCACCTGCACATGCAGCGACACTTCGGGCATCCTGCCGATCTCGTCGAGCAGGAAATCGACCAGCCGGCCGTCGCGCCCGTCCGGGTCGTAACGGGTCGGCATGTGAACGGCTTCTTCCATCAGCGCCTCGACCAGCGCGGAGACCCTGATCAGGCGGCAGGTTGCCGGTGCATTCCGCACCCGATCGGGCGTGACGTAGATGGTCTGGATCTCGACCTCGCCCCATGCCCGCGATTGATGTGCAACGCCGGCTGGAATCCACAGGCCATGGCCGGGCGGCACGACGAAATGACCGCGCTCGGTCATCATCGAGGTCACGCCCGCAGTCTGTAGGATGAACTGGTCGCGTCGATGCGCGTGTCGCGCGCTGGTGCTTTCATTTGGATAGGAAGCCGCCATCGCCGCGAGCGGCCGTTCGACCTGTTGCAGCTGTCCGGCATAATGCGCGGCAGCTACCGGGCCGGACTGCTTGCGGCAAACGCGCAGGCTGGTCGTGTCATTTCGTCGCGCTGCGACTTTCAACTGTCGTGAGCTCCTGATCGATCGTCGTTTTCGCAGGGTGCTCATGCATCTTCCGGGCCAGTTGGCCCGATCGCGATGATTGTTGTCCCCATTCAGGTAGCGCGGGTGACCGCGTTTGGCAACAATGCCTCACCCCGCGACATTCGCCGAAATCGAATGTGAGAGGCGCGGCGACGGAGAGGTCCGATGAACAGACGCGAATTCACCAAGGCGATGCTGGCCTGCGGTGCCGCCATCCCGTTCGGCATCACGCGGGCGACGGGGCAGACCCGCGGCGGGACGCTCAATACCATCATCCAGCCCGAACCGCCGGTCCTGGTGACCGCGTTGAACCAGCAGCAGCCGACCCTGACGCTCGGCGGCAAGATCTATGAAGGCCTGCTGAAATACGGCGCCGACCTCAAGCCGATGCCCGGCATGGCACAGTCCTGGGAGATTTCGCCCGACGGCCTGACCTATACGTTCAAGCTGTTTCCGGGCATCACCTTCCACGACGGCAAGCCGATGACCTCCGAGGACGTCGTCTTCAGCTGCATGAAGCTGCTGGTGGAAACGCACCCGCGCGCCCGGCAGAATTTTTCCCGCGTGGCGTCGGCCGAAGCCCCCGATCCGCTCACCGTCGTGTTCAAGCTGAAGCAGCCGTTTGCGCCGTTCATCGGCTGCTTCGATTGCACCTCCGCGCCGATCGTGCCCAAGCACATCTACGACGGCACCGACTATCGCAAGAATCCGGACAACGACAAGGCGATCGGCACCGGCCCGTTCAAGCTGAAGGAATGGGTGCGCGGCTCGCATGTGCACCTCGTCCGCCACGACGGCTATTATCGAAAGGACGAGCCTTATCTGGACGAGATCGTCTACCGGGTGATCCCGGATGCGGCATCGCGGGCGCTCGCGCTCGAGAACGGCACGGTGCAACTGGTGCAATGGTCGGACGTCGAGTTCTACGACGTGCAGCGCTTCAAGGCGCAGAAGAACCTCGAATTCACCACCAAGGGTTACGAGTATTTCGCGCCGCATCAGTGGCTGGAGATGAACAACCGCATCGCGCCGATGAACGACAAGCGGTTCCGGCAGGCGGTGATGCACCTGATCGACCGCGAGGCGTTCAGCAAGCGGGTCTATTTCGGCAATGCCAAGGTCGCGACCGGCCCGATCTCGTCGAAGACGCGGTTCTACGATCCGAACGTGAAACGCTACGAGTTCTCGGTCGACAAGGCCAAGGCGCTGCTCGACGAGATGGGCTTGAAGCCCGGCGCCAACGGCAAGCGCGCCGAGATCAAGTACATCGTGCCGCCCTATGGCGAATCCTATCAGCGCGCCGGCGAGTTCTTCCGCCAGAGCTTCGCGCGGGTCGGCATCGATCTCGTGCTGGTCGGCACCGACATGGCCGGCTGGGCCGAGAAGGTCGGCAACTGGGACTACGAGATGACCCAGAACCTGCTCTACCAGCTCGGCGACCCCGCGCTCGGCGTCGCCCGCACCTATGTCTCGTCGAATATCAAGAAGGGCATCCTGTTCTCGAACACCCAGGGCTATTCGAATCCCGAGGTCGACAAATTGTTCGACGAAGCCGCAGTGACGCTCGACGAAGCCAAGCGCCAGGAGCTCTACACCAAGGTGCAGCAGATCCTGGTCGAGGACGTGCCGGTGGCCTGGACGCTCGAGATCGAGTATCCGATCATCTACGACAAGGCGTTCAAGAACATCGTGACGACGGGCATCGGCTCGCACGAAACCTTCGGGTCGGTCTACAAGTCGTGACCCGGCTCGGGAGCGCAGCGGCGATCGGGCTTCAGGCGATCAGCCGTATCGCGCAGCTCGTCGCCGTGATCCTCGTCATCGCGACGTTCAACTTCGTGCTGGTGCGGGCCGCCCCCGGCGATCCGGCCCAGGTGATGGCCGGGCAATCCGGCGCCTCCGACCCGAAGCTGCTCGACGATCTGCGCAAGGAATACGGGCTCGACAAGCCGTATTTCGTGCAGCTCGTCAGCCATCTCGGCCGCGTCGTCAGGCTCGACCTCGGCTATTCCTACCGCCAGCGCCGTCCGGTGGTCGACCTGATCCTCGAGCGGCTGCCGGCGACGCTGCTGCTGACGGTCACCGCGTTCTGCCTTGCGCTCCTGATCGGCACCGCGCTCGGCGCACTGGCGGGGCTCGCGGCGGGCAGCGTGCTCGACACGGTGTTCACGGTGCTCTCGCTCGTGCTCTATGCGACGCCGGTGTTCTGGCTCGGCCTGATGCTGGTGCTGGTGTTCTCGGTGACGCTCGGCTGGCTGCCGCCGTTCGGCTACGAGACCATCAACGTCCAGCTCTCGCCGATCGAGCACGCGCTCGACATCATGAAGCACATGATCATGCCGGTCATCTCGCTGGCGGCGATCTATCTGGCGATCTATGCGCGGCTGATGCGCTCCTCGATCATCGAGGTCGCGCAGCAGGACTTCATCAAGACGGCGCGCGCCAAGGGCCTGTCCGGCACGCGCATCGTGGTCGGTCACATGCTGCGCAACGCGCTGGTGCCGGTCGTCACCGTCGCCGGGATGCAGGCCGGCGCGCTGGTCGGTGGCGCCGTGGTGATCGAGACGGTGTTCGCCTGGCCCGGTCTCGGCCGCCTGACCTTCGAGGCGTTGCTGCAACGCGACTATCCGGTGCTGCTCGGGATCTTCTTGATCCTTTCGATCGTGGTGATCGCACTCAACCTCCTGACCGACCTGGTCTACCGGTTGATCGATCCGCGCATGACCACGGGGGCGGCGTGATGGAGACCGTGCGCGCCTTCCTGCGTCATCCCAGCGGCATGATCGGCCTCGTCCTGCTGCTGGTCGTCGTCGTGGTGGCGATCATCGCGCCGATCGTGTTTCCGGTCTCGCCCTGGGAGATGGTCGGCGCACCGTTCACGCCGCCGGGTGAGGACGGGCTGTGGCTCGGCGGCGATACGCTCGGCCGCGACGTCGCGGCAGGCGTGGCCTATGGCGCGCGCGTATCGCTGCTGATCGGGATCGCGTCGGCGCTCGCGGCGATGGCGATCGGCGTCGTGGTCGGCGCGATCTCGGGTTATTTCGGCGGCAAGGTCGATCTGGCGCTGATGCGGATGACGGAATTGTTCCAGACCATTCCGGCCTTCGTGCTGGCCATCCTGTTGGTCGCGACCTTCAATCCGTCGCTGCTCACCATCATCCTGACCATCGGGGCGGTGAGCTGGCCGCCGCTGGCGCGGCTGACGCGTGCCGAATTCCTGCGGCTTCGGCATCGCGAGTTCGTCGAGGCGGCGATCTGCCAGGGCGAGCGCACCTGGCGCATCGTGCTCGGCCACATCCTGCCCAACGCGATCTCGCCGATCCTGGTCGTGACCTCGCTGACGGTCGCGACCGCGATCCTGTTGGAGAGCGCGCTGTCCTTCATGGGGCTCGGCGATCCCAATCTGATGTCATGGGGCTTCATGATCGGCGCGGGCCGCACCGTGATCCGCAATGCGTGGTGGATGAGCGTGTTTCCCGGCCTTGCCATCCTCCTCACCGTGCTGGCGATCAATCTGTTCGGCGAGGGGCTGTCCGACGTCCTCAACCCGCGCGTCTCGAGGCGCCGCTCATGAGCGAAGCCGTGCAGAGCAACGCGCCGGTGCTTGCGGTCGCAAATCTCTCGATCGCGCTTCCCGAGGGCGGCGACCGGCCGTTCGCGGTCGAGAACGTGTCGTTCGAGATCAAGCCGAACGAGGTCGTCTGCCTGGTCGGCGAATCCGGCTCCGGCAAGTCGATGATTGCGCACGCGGTGTTGCAGCTGTTGCCGCGCGGCGTCGACGTCGCGTCCGGTGCCGTGACGGTCGCGGGGCAGGACCCGTCCAAGCTCGATAACCGTGCTTTGCGCAGCCTGCGCGGCGGCAATGCCGCGATGATCTTCCAGGAGCCGCTGTCCTCGCTCAATCCGCTGAAGCGCGTCGGCAAGCAGATCGAGGAGATGATCCTGGCTCACCAGCGGCCCGCGCCAGCGCCGGCCGAGTTGCATGAGCGCGTACAGACGCTGCTGACCCAGGTCGGGCTGCCGAACCCGCTTCTGCTGGAGAAGAGCTACCCCTTCGAGCTCTCCGGCGGGCAGCGCCAGCGCGTGATGATCGCGATGGCGATGGCCAACCGGCCTGCGCTGTTGATCGCGGACGAGCCGACCACGGCGCTCGACGTCACGACCCAGCGCCAGATCCTGCGCCTGATCGACGATCTCCGGCGCGAGCGTGGCATGGGCGTGCTGCTGATCACCCATGATTTCGGCGTCGTGGCGGACGTCGCCGACCGTGTCGTGGTGCTGCGTCACGGCAAGGTGGTCGAGCAAGGCACCGTCAATGAGGTGCTGCGCAATCCGCAGGCGGCCTACACGCGCGAATTGATCGACGCGGTGCCGAAGGCGCGGCTCGCCGATATCCAGGCGGCCACCATCGCTCGTCCCGAGCCGCTGCTGGAAGTCGTCGGCCTGCAAAAGACCTTCCGGGTCAAGCGCGGCTGGTTGCAGCCGCCGCGCGAGGTGGTCGCCGCGGACGGCATCTCGTTGACCCTGCATGAGGGCGAGACGCTGGCGGTGGTCGGCGAATCCGGTTCCGGAAAATCGACGCTCGGGCGCATGATCATGCGGCTGACCGAACCGGATGCCGGCGCGATCCGCTTTGGCGGGGCAGATCTGCGGCAGTTGCGTGGCGAGGCGCTGCGCCAGGCACGGCGCCAGCTCCAGATCGTGTTCCAGGACCCATTTGCCAGTCTCGACCCGCGGCAGAAGATCGGTGATGCGATCGCGCGCGGCCCGATGGCCTATGGCACCGCGCGCGGCGCGGCGACGGAGCAGGCCAAGAAACTGCTGCTGCGGGTCGGCCTGTCGGAGGCCGCGGCGGATCGCTACCCGCACGAATTCTCTGGCGGCCAGCGCCAGCGCATCTGCATCGCGCGGGCGCTGGCGCTCAAGCCGCGGGTCCTGATCGCCGACGAGGCGGTGTCGGCGCTCGATGTCTCGGTGCAAGCCCAGGTGCTGGCACTGCTCGCCGAACTGCGGCGGGAGATGCGGCTGGCGATGATCTTCATCACCCATGATCTGCGGATCGCCGCCGAGATCGCCGACCGCGTCATCGTGTTGCAGAAGGGACAGATCGTCGAGGAAGGCGCTACCGCCGAGGTGTTCAGTGCGCCGCGTCAGGCCTATACCCGCGACCTGCTCGAGGCGATCCCGGGCCGCGACTTCTTCGACCAGCCCGGCTTCGCGGCGGATGCGCGCGGTGCATCGAGGATCGCCTCGGGCGCCGACGCGGTATAGACTAACAACAAAGGGAGGTTCGCTATGGATCAGCAGGGCGCAGGCGGCAAGCCGCCGGTCAAGTCGCAGGAGGATCTTCGCGCGCATTTCGGGCAATTGAGCCCGCTTGCCGAGAAGAAGGTGCTCAACCATATCGACAAGTTCTGCCGCGACTTCATCGCGCTGTCGCCGTTCCTGGTGATCGCTTCCAGCGACGGCAACGGCCATGCCGATGCCAGCCCGCGGGGCGATGCGCCGGGCTTCGTCTCGGTGATCGACGACAAGACGCTGTTGATCCCGGACCGGCGCGGCAACAACCGGGTCGATACGTTCGGCAACATCATCGCATCACCCGGGATCGGGTTGATCTTCCTGGTGCCCGGCATCAACGAGACGCTGCGCATCAACGGGCGCGCCGAGATCTCGCAGGAGCCGGATCTCCTGACCCCGCTGACGGTGCAGAACGTGACCCCGGTCATCGGCCTCAAGGTGCATGTCGACGAAACCTACTTCCATTGCGGCAAGGCGCTGATGCGCTCGAAACTCTGGAACCCGGCGGCACAGGTCGAGCGCCACAGCTTCCCGACGCTCGGCCGCATCATCGCCGAGCAGACCGCTGCCGTTGAGGTCGAGACCGCCGAGAAGGCGATGGAAGAGGCGTATCGGACGCGGCTGTACTAGAGCGTTTTCGAGCGAAGTGGATACCGGTTCGCGTGAAGAAAACGCGTCAAGATAAGAACCTAAAGCGGGATGAGTTTTGGTTGAGTCGACTTGGCGCGGTCTCCGTCCACCTCTCCCCGTCGGGGAGAGGTCGGCGCGAAGCGCCGGGTGAGGGCTCTAGCCCTCTCGATAGACTGTAACCCCTCACCCGATTTGCTGCGCAAATCGACCTCTCCCAAGGGAGAGGTGAACTTTCGACGCATGATTTCGGAATATTAGAAATATAACCTTGATTTGCCCGGCGTGTCAAGTTGCCTCGTCTAACGCCGGCCGCCCTCAGCTGCTTTGCATGGGGTTGTTTTCGATATTTTGAAGGAAGTCATCCTTTACGGATCGCGCCGCTGACGCCGCGCGACCCCGGCTTACTCCGCCGCCGGCGAGATCATGTTCGGCGGGCCGCCTGGCCGCTTGCTCTGGTCTTCCTGATGATCGACCGGGGTCAGCTCGTGGTCGGCATGCGAGACGATCAGTCGCTTGCCGAAGCGCCAGATCAGGGCGCCGATGTCGTCCATCACCATGAACATCGCCGGCACGAACACCAGCGACAGCACGGTCGAGAAGATCAGGCCGCCGATCACCGCAAGCGCCATCGGCGAGCGGAACTCGCCGCCGGCGCCGAACGCCAGCGCTGACGGCATCATGCCGGCGGCCATCGCGATCGTGGTCATCACGATCGGCCGGGCGCGCTTCATGCCGGCGTCGATCATCGCCTCCTCGCGCGGCTTGCCGTCGCGGATCGCCTCGACCGCGAACTCCACCAGCATGATGGCGTTCTTGGTGACGATGCCCATCAGCATCAGGATGCCGATCCAGACCGGCGTGGTGAGCTGCTTGCCGGTGAGCAGCAGCGCCGCGATCGCGCCGCCGATCGAGAGCGGCAGCGAGAACAGGATGGTGATCGGTTGCAGGAAGGTGCCGAACAGCAGCACCAGCACCGCATAGACCATCATCAGGCCGGCGGTGATCGCGGTGGCGAAGCCGTCGGACAGTTCGGCCAGGCTCTCCGCGTCGCCGGACGGGCTGACTTTGACGCCCTTCGGCAGGCTCTTCATGACCGGCAGGTCGTAGATCAGCTTGGTGGCGTCGCCGAGCGCGGCATTGCCGACGAGGTCGGCCGCGACGGTGGCCTGCCGCTCGCGGTCGTAGCGGTTGATGCTGGTCGGGCCCTGGTCGAGCTGGATGTCGGCGACGACCGAGAGCGGCACGCCGCCGCGTTCGCCGCGCTGGCCAAGCGGCACGCGCAGCTGTTCCAGCATTTGCAGATCGCTGCGCGCGTTGTCCTCGAGCTGGACCCGGATCGGCACCTGGCGGTCGCCGGCGTCGAACTTCGCCAGCGCCGGACCGACATCGCCGATGGTGGCGACGCGGATGGTCTGCGACAGGCTCTCGGTCGAGACGCCGAGCCGCGCCGCGAGCTCGGCGCGCGGGCGGATGCGCAGCTCGGGCCGGTCGAGCGCGGTCTCCGAGATCACATTGGCGATGATCGGGATCCGCTTCATCTGCGTCGCCAGCTCGCTGGCGACGTTGTTGACGATGTTGCTGTCGGTGCCGGTGACGACCAGCGAGATGGCGCGCAGGCCGTTCTCGTCGAGGAACCAGAACCTGATGTCGGGGACGTTGTCGAGCTCCTTGCCGATCGCGAGCTCGAGCTCGCGCTGGGTGATCTTGCGGTCAGCCTTCGGCGTGTAGTTGATGATCAGGGCGGCGCGGCGCACCTCCTGGATACCCGGCGGCACGCGGCCGCCGTCGACGAACACGCTCCTCACCTCCGGCCGCTTGCGCAGGCGCGCCACGATCTCCTCGGTGACCTTCTCGGTGTAGGCGAGCTGCGAGCCGGGCGGCAGCTCCATCGCCAGCAACGAGCGCGCGGTGTCCTGCGCCGGCAGGAAGCCCTGCGGCAGCAGCGTGATGCTCCAGATCGACGCCGCGAAGATTCCGAAGCCGACCAGCACGGTGATGTAGTGATGCTTCACCGACCAGGCGACGAGGCCGTGATAGCTGCGCAGGATGCGGCCGGGCGGCGGGTCGTCGTGGTCGTGATGCTTGAGGAAATAGGCGGCCAGCATCGGCGTCACGAAGCGCGCCGCGAGCAGCGAGAAGAATACCTGCACCGACACGGTGATGCCGAACTGCTTGAAGAACTGTCCGGCGATCCCGGACATGAAGCTCGCCGGCGCGAAGATCGCGATGATGGTGAGCGAGATCGCGATCACCGCGAGGCCAATCTCGTCGGCGGCTTCCAGTGCCGCACGGTAAGGCGTCTTGCCCATCCGCATATGGCGGACGATGTTCTCGATCTCGACGATGGCGTCGTCGACCAGGATGCCGGTCGACAGCGTGATGGCGAGGAAGGACACCAGATTGAGCGAGAAGCCGAGCAGGTCCATCGCCCAGAATGCCGGGAAGATCGACAGCGGCAGCGAGACCGCCGCGATGATGGTGGCCCTGATGTCGCGCAGGAACAGCAGCACGATGATGACGGCGAGGATCGCGCCTTCGAACAGTGTCGAGATCGCGGCTTCGTAATTGCCCTTGGTGAACTCGACCGAGGTGTCGATCAGCTTGAGGTCGACGTCGGGATAGGACGCCTTGAGCGCGTCGATCCGCTTCTGCACCGCCGCCGCGACCACCACGTCGCTGGCGCCCTTGGAGCGCTTGATGCCGAGCGCTACCACCGGCTCGCCGTTGAAGCGGGCGAAGGTGCGGCGGTCGGCGATGGTGTCGGTGACGGTGCCGAGATCGTCGAGCCGGATCTCGCCGCCGCCGAACAGCGGGATCATGGTGCCGGCGAGCTCGTTCAGCGTCTTGGCGCCGGCCAGCGTGCGGATCGCCTGGTCGTTCTTGCCGATCTCGGCGCGGCCGCCGGCGACGTCGACATTGGTGCCGCGCAGTATCTGGCTGACATTGACCGCGGTGAGCCCCACCGCCTGTAACTTGTCGGGATCGAGCGAAACCAGGATCTCGCGCTCGACACCGCCGATGCGCTCGACCTGGGCGACGCCGCGCACGCCTTGCAGCGCGCGCTTGACCACGTCGTCGACGAAATAGGACAGCTGCTCCGGCGTCTTGCCGGGCGAGATCGCGGCATAGGTCACGATCGGCAGCCCGATCACGTCGACGCGCTGGATCAGCGGCTCGGTGACGTTCTGCGGCAGGTTGGCGCGCACCCGCGTCACCGCGTCCTTGACGTCGTTGAGCGCGCGGTCGGTGTTGGTCTCGAGCGCGAACTGGATCGTGGTCACCGACAGGCCGTCGGTGATCGAGGACGAGATGTGGCGCACACCCTCGACGCCGGAGACGCCGTCCTCGATCGTCTTGGTGACCTGCGATTCGAGCTCGGAGGGCGCGGCGCCGAATTGCGAGACCGCGACCGAGATCACCGGAATGTCGGCGCTCGGCAGCCGCGTCACGGCGAGCTTGGTGAAGGAGACCCAGCCCAGCACGAGCAGGATGATCGAGAAGACGATCGAGGGAAGCGGGTTCCGGATCGACCAAGCCGAGATGTTCAAAGCCATTAGCGTGCCCGATTTACCGTGATCGCGTGCGATCGAGTTCGTCGGCGAACATGGTCTTGATCTGGTCGCCGTCATGCAGCGAGGTGCCAGCGTCGGCCACGACGATTTCGCCGACGTCGAGGCCTTCAAGGATTTCGGTCGAGGTGTCGGAGGTCAGCCCGACCCGCACCCTGCGGGTCTCGACCGTGTTGTCCTTCACGACCTGCAAGGTGAGACGGTCGATCGCGGTGCGCGGCACGGCGACGCCGCAGGAGCGCTTGGCGTCGATATTGGCGCGGGCGAACATGCCGACCTTCAGCGTCGGATTGTTGTTGATGGTGATGCGGACGTGGCCGAGCTGGGTGGTACGGTCGATCTGCGGCGAGATCTGGCGGACCTTGCCGACCATGTCGGGCGCATCGTCGCGGCTGATCCGCACATTGGCGCCGGGATTGAGCTTCAGGAGCTGGAAACCCGGCACCTCGGCGTCGAGCTCGATCTCGTTGTTGATCGAGATCCTGAACATCGGCGGGGCCTGCGGCGAGGCCGGCGCGCCGGCCGCGGTGCGCACCTCGGTGACGAGCCCGGCCGCCGGCGCGCGCAGCACGATCGGCTTGGCGTTACCCTGGGCGGCCTGCTGCGGCGGCGGGGTCAGCCGCGCCAGTTCCTGGTTCTCGGTCACGGTATCGCCCTCGCGGACCAGCACGTCGGTGACCCTGGAGCCGTCCTGGTCGACATTCACCTGCGCCTCGCGGCGCGGCACGATGAAGCCGGTGACGCGGACCATGTCGGAGAAGCAGGCATTGGTCGATTTCGTCACCACCACCAGCGCCTGCCCCGGGGTCTCCTTCTCCTCGGGATGGGAGCGGTGGTCGAACGCGTAATAGGCAGCAGCGAGGGCGACGAAGACCACGGTGCCGAGCGCGGGCTTGAGGTACTGGGAAAAATTCATCGCCGGATCAATCCAGAACTTGGCGCGTCAGAACTTGTCGCGCTTTGGGCACTCGCAGTCTCATCCCGCTCGTCACCTTGTTGCTTGAGCATGCGGACACAGGCTCACCATTGTTCCCGATCGCGCTCTGACGTCATGTGAGGCGGGTCACTATATGCGCGGCGTCCGGGCGTCGCCAAAAGCAAATGCGCCCCGCCGGGGTGCGGGGCGCATTGTAACGGCAAAAACACGGCACGCCACGCCATCAATTCGGGGTCATTTGGCGGCGGTGGCCTTGTTTTCCATGTTCACCACCTGCACGCGGCGGTTCACCTCGGACAATGGCTGGCTCGGGTCCTTCAGCCTGCTCTTGCCGTAGCCGACGGTGACGAGGTCGGTGCCGTTGATGCCATATTTGTCGACCAGATAGCGCTTGATGGCGTCGGCGCGACGCTCGGAAAGGCCCTGATTGTACTCCTCGCCGCCGGCGGCGTCGGTGTGACCGGCGACCACGAAGGTCGAGCCCTTCAGATCGGGGTTGGTCAGGGCACGCCCGAGGGCCTGCACCGAGGGCATCGACTTCGTGCTGATATCGGCGGAGTTGTAGTCGAAGTTGATCTCGAGATCGATCTTCGGCTTGTCCTGCACGATGGTCGCGATTTCCTCGCGCTCGGCCGAGGACAGCGAGCGGGTGGCGCGACCGCGCATGCTTTGCACGAACTTGGCCTGGTCGGCGTTCAGCCCGGGCGACGAGGTCTGCGGGCCGGCCGAAAGGCCGCGGGTGAGCGGCTTCTTCTCGGGCGTGAGCGCCCTGACGATCTGATCCTCGGTGACGTCGTCACCGGCGCGGGCGGCGGCCATGCCGAACGACAGCGCGGCGCCGATGGTCACGATTGAGAGGATCGCGGCCTTTGCCGACGGCTTGAGCATTTTGGTCCCTCCTGCGCGGCCTCGCGCGGTTCCAATGACTTGTCGGATCAATCGCCGGCAATGGCGACCGGCGCACACCCTCTGATTAGTCGCACCATTCCATCGGCGGTTCGAGCCGCGGGCAGTCCCGGCCGGTTTGTCAGTGCACGCCGTAGTCGGCGAACTCCTTGACGATGTTCGGGTCCATCGCCTTGGCGTTGGCGATGTCGAGATCGCCTTCCGAGATCGCGCCGTTGCGCTTCTTGGCAAGGCCGCGTCCATACAAGGACGAAGTCAGCCGCGGGTTGATCTTCAGCGCGGCGTCGAAATCGGCGATCGCGTTCTTGTTCTGCCCGCCCTTCAGGTTCATCAGTCCGCGGCTGTCGAGCGCGTCGACGAAATTCGGGCGCAGCCGCAGCGCCTCGTTGCAGTCCTTGAGCGCCGCCGGCAGGTCGCCGAGCACGGTGCGGACCCAGCAGCGGTTGTTGTAGGCCTCGACGTCCTTCGGGTTCAGCCGCAGCGAGTTGGTGAAGTCCTTCACCGCGAGGTCGTAGGCGCCCTTGCTGGCATAGACCTGGCCGCGGCGATACAGCGCGGCGGCATCATCGGGATTCTTGTCCAGCCGGTCGCTCAGGCTCTTGATGGTCGGATCATCGGCCAGCGAGGGCGGGTTGCTCGGTCCTGGCGTCGGCTGGGTTACTACCGGCGGCGGGGGCGCGGGTGGCGGTAGCGCGACCTCGGGCGTCTTCGGCGCTGGTGGCGGCGGCGACGTGGTGGGGGCTGTCGCGACCGACGGCTTCGACGGCGCCGGTGGTGGCGTCGGCGCTGCTGCCGCCGGAGGTGCCGGGGTTGCCGCGGGCGGCGCGGGTGGAGGCGGAGCGGGCGGTGCCGTTGCGACCTCGGTTGACGGACTTGCAGCAGGTGCGGGCGCGGCGCTTGGAGTTCCCGGTGCTCCGCTCGGAGTTCCCGGCGCTCCGCCCGGAATGAACGAGAAGTCCTCGGCCAGTGACGACGAAATCCACGGCACCTGTTCCTGCCGCGAGGCGCGGGTGACGCCGACCCGGGTGCGGTTCAACGTTTCCTCCGCCATCAGGTCCGGGGTGCGGATCTCCTTCAGGAGTTCCCGCACGAACAGGCTGCGGTCGCTGCCATTGTCCGAGACGACGGACGACAATGCGGCCGAATACATCACCAGCGTACCGTTGGGTGCGATCACCGGGGCAAGGCCTGCCGAAAAGCTGCGGAAGCGGCGCTCGAATGGGTTGCGCCTGGAGGCATCGATCAGCGCGATCTTCACCCCGGCACCGCGGCTGTTGATCTCGCCGAGCACGGTCTCGAGGCTGAAGCCGTCGCGGCGCACGTCGGCCTCGGCCCAGATCTGGGCGTCGACCGGGATCATGTAGCTCTGCCGGTTCGACTGGATGCCGTAGCCGGAAAAGAAGATCAGCGCGGCCGAGCCGGGCTTGATCTTGCCGTACAGCCGGTCGAAGGCGCGGCGCATGCCGTCGCCGGTCAGGTTCTCGCCGACCTCGACGGTGAAGCCGTCGCGCTTCAGCTCGTCGGCGACGTCACGCGCGTCGTTGACCGGCTCCTTCAGCGGCGCGTCGGCGTCGGGATATTTGGCGTTGCCGATGACCAGCGCGAAGCGATCGCCGGCGGCGAAGGACAAGGTCGGCGACGCGATTGAAAAGATCAGCGTGGCGAGCAAGGCAAGGCGGATTTTCATAATCGCGGCAAATCCAGATCGCGGCATTCCAATGGAAATGGCGCCGCTACGAGCCTGCGCCTCGGGAAACCCTACTCTAGCGAAAATCCATTATCAAACCACGGCCAAACCCCCGTCAACGGCCTGCGACAGCCTCGCCGATCGCGGTGACCGCGGCGAGGCCGCAGTGCAACAGCATGCGGTCATGGCGGCTATCGCCATCGTGGCATGGTGCCGGTTCCGGCGAGCCGATAATGTGACTGCTCTCACAGTGGCCGCTCCGCCCTGTCATGCGCTCGTCGCACTGCGCGCGGTTTGACCTTTGCGCAAGGCGATGGCTTTGTGTGCGGGACGGCAAGCCATTCAAAAGACGACCGCAAACAAGAGCGAACCGATGGGAAACGCCTACGAGATCTACGCCCTGCGCTATGCGACGATGTCGCCGCGCACGCCCCACCTCAATTTCCTGGTCCCCGATCCGCACGACACCACTGCGCAGGATCTGGATTACTTCGTCTGGCTGGTGCGTGGCCACGGCCGCGACATCCTGGTCGATACCGGCTTCAACGCCGAGGAGGCCAAGGCCCGCGCCCGCAAGCTGACGCTCAACCCGGTCGACGCGCTGGCCAATTTTGGCGTCAGCGCCGACGCGATCCGCGACGTCATCGTCACCCATCTGCATTATGACCATGCCGGCAATCTGGACCGCTTCCCGAACGCCAAATTCCATCTGCAGGAACGCGAGATGAGCTACGCGACCGGCCGCTGCATGTGCAACGGCATGCTGCGTCATCCGTTCTCGATCGAGCACGTCACGCAGATGGTGCGCCACGTCTACGGCGAACGCGTCACCTTCCATTCCGGCGACGGCGAGATCGCGCCGGGCGTCACCGTGCATCGGGTCGGCGGCCATTCCGATGGCTTGCAGGTGGTGCGGGTCGAGACCGCGCGCGGCCCGGTCGTGCTGGCGTCGGACGCCGCGCATTACTACGCGAACCTGCACAGGAAGAGCCCGTTCCCGATCGTCTACAATGTCGGCGACATGGCGCAGGGCTGGGAGACCGTCGAGCGGCTTGCCGGTCATCCCGACCGCTTCATCCCCGGCCACGATCCGATCGTCAGCGAGATCTACCCGCGCGCCAGCGACAAGGTCGATGCGTTCGCGCTGCATCTGGCACCGTCGCGATCATTCGCGAAATAGCCTCGCCGATCGGGCGGGGCGCATCTGCAACACGTGAAGAAACGTCAAAAGAAGAAGCGATATGACTGACACCAAGACTCTCGGATTCATCGGCCTCGGCGTGATGGGTGAGCCGATCTGCCGCAACTTGGTCAAGAAGAGCGGCAAGCGCGTCGTCGTGTTCGACCTCGCGGCTGAACCCTTGCAGCGCTTGCGTGCCGACGGTGCCGAGGTGGCCTCATCGGTCGCCGATGTGATCAAACAGAGCGACGTGCTGTTCCTGTGCCTGCCGAGCGCCAGGCATGTGCGCGCGGTGTTCGAAGGCGATGGTATCTTGAAGAATGCGAGAGCCGGCCAGGTCGTGGTCGATCTCGGCACGTCCTCGGTCAGCCAGACCCGCGACTTTGCCGCGCAGCTCAAGGCCAAGGGCGCGGCCTGGGCCGACGCGCCGATCGCGCGCACGCGGCAGGCGGCGCAGGACGGTACGCTCAGCGTGATGGTCGGCGCGGAGCCTGCGCTGTATGCCGCGATCGAGCCCTTGATCCGCTGCTTCGCCACCGATGTCACCAATTGCGGTGACGTCGGCGCCGGGCAGGTGACCAAGATCCTCAACAACATGGTGCTGTTCGAGACCGTGAATGCGCTGGCTGAAGCCGTCGCGGTGGCGAAGCACAATGGCGTCGATCCGAAGCTGCTGCTGGATACCCTGTCGAAGGGCTCCGCCGACAGCTTCGCGCTGCGCAACCACGGCATGAAGGCGATCGTGCCCGGCGTGTTTCCGGAGCGCGCGTTCTCGAC
Source organism: Bradyrhizobium sp. UBA2491 (assembly GCF_002341725.1). NCBI lineage: Bacteria > Pseudomonadati > Pseudomonadota > Alphaproteobacteria > Hyphomicrobiales > Nitrobacteraceae > Bradyrhizobium > Bradyrhizobium sp. UBA2491. Next base: position 35,292 of record NZ_DDOP01000089.1, on the reverse strand, counting down.
CGAATATGCGCTGAAGGATTTGTCCTACGCACTGGAGCTCGCGGCTGACGCCGGCATCAAGATTCGCGGCGCCGAACTGATCGGCACGGTTCTGCAAGAGGCGATCGAGAAGGGATCGAAGGACAATTATTTCCCTGTGATCGCCAAGCATATCGAGGGGGCGTAGGTCTCGCACCGTCGTCATTCCGGGGCTCGCGCAGCGAGAGCCCGGAATCCATTGAGCCGCATGTTCCGCCGATGAATGGATTCCGGGCTCGTGCTTCGCACGCCCCGGAATGACGAGGAGATGGAGTTGCTTAAGGCGGGTGCGCCAAGCCAACCCGGCGTCGTCCTGGCGAAAGCCAGAACCCATGATCACAAATGTCGCTTGTTGCGCTTTGCTGCAACGACGAGTCCCGTTCACGACGCCGGCCGCAGCGTATGTGTCCTGGCTTTCGCCAGGGCGACAGCGGAGCGCGTGGCGCAAGCGGAGTTCGTGTCTAATACACGTCCTTCGCGTCGGCCTCTTCGCTGGTCTGCACCAGTTCGAGGCTGGTCTCGACCTTGCCGAGCAGGCGTCCGAGATCGCGGCGTTCCTGCGCGGACAGGCAGGACAGGATCTCCTGCTCCTTGCGTAGAAGCCTTGGGATCAGCTCTTCGTACAGCGCCTGGCCCTTCCGGGTCAGTCGCAGGCGGAATTCGCGGCGATCGTCGGCGTTCTCGACGCGCTCGACGATCTCGCGCTCCATCAGCGCCGACACCGCGCGGCTGATGGTGGATTTGTGCGTGCGGGTGCAATGGGCGATGTATTGCGCGCTGCAAGGATCGCTGCGGAAGCCCAGCGTGGCGAGCACGCGCCATTCCGGAATATCGAGGCCGTAGCGCGCCTGATATTCGCTCGACAGCGCCGAGGACACTTCGGCCGCCAGCCGGTTGAGGCGGAACGGCATGAAGTGGAAGAGGTCGAGACGCTTCTTGGTCGTCATGGAATCGTCGCGCGCGTCCGCTTCCACGGTGCTGCGCGGCCGTGCTGGAGGCTGGCTTGCAGAAGTCCTGGCCAAAAATCCCTCCAATTTGAGTTGACGGCGGCCCCGACTGGGGGTTTAAGATAGTTGCAAGTGAGACTAATTTAGCAAGGTCGCGGCCGGCTCGCAAGATGCTGGTCGTAAGCCGGTCACACAAGCCGCAGCGACAAGCCGGCTCACGGGAACATCCAGGGTCACGCAATGGCATCAGCCAATACGGCACAGGCCAAAACCCAGTTCGGCTATCGCCGTCACCCCGACCAGGAGCGGTCGGGCGCCAACGTCGCAGAATATCCGGTCGTCGTGGTCGGCGCCGGGCCGGTGGGTTTGTCGCTCGCGATCGATCTGGCGCAGCGCGGCCAGCGCGTGGTGCTGCTCGACGATGCCGACCGGATCGGCGAAGGCTCGCGCGCAATCTGCTTCTCGAAGCGCTCGCTGGAGTTCTGGGATCGGCTCGGCGTCGGCGACCGCATGGTCGAGAAGGGCGTGGTCTGGAGCGTCGGTAAGATTTTTCACGGCGCCTCGCAGCTCTACCAGTTCAACCTGCTTCCCGAGGAAGGCCACAAGCGGCCTGCTTTCATCAACCTGCAGCAATTCTATGCTGAGGCCTATCTGGTCGATCGCGTCGAGCAGTTGCCGGAGATCGACCTGCGCTGGCGCAACAAGGTGATCGCGCTGGAGAGCCGCAATGACGGCGTTGCGCTGACCATCGCGACGCCCGAAGGCTCGTACCAGGTGCACGCCGCCTTCGTCGTCGCCTGCGATGGCGCCCGCTCCTCGTTGCGCCAGATGGTCGGCGCGGAGTTCGCAGGCCAGGTGTTCGAGGACCAGTTCCTGATCGCTGACGTCAAGATGACGGCGGCGTTCCCGACCGAGCGCTGGTTCTGGTTCGATCCGCCGTTCCATGCCGGACGCTCGGCGCTGCTGCACAAGCAGCCCGACGATATCTGGCGGATCGATCTGCAACTCAATCCGGATGCCGATCCGGTGGCCGAGAAGCAGCCGGAGAATGTCCGGCCGCGGATCGCGCGCATGCTCGGGCACGATAAGTTCGAATTCGAATGGATCTCGCTCTATAAATTCCAGTGCCGCCGGATGGCCAGGTTCATCCATGGCCGGGTGATCTTCGCCGGCGATTCCGCGCATCAGGTCTCGCCGTTCGGCGCTCGCGGCGCCAATTCCGGGCTCGAGGATGCCGAGAACCTGGCGTGGAAGCTGGATCGCGTGCTGCGCCGGCTCTCGCCGGAAAGCCTGCTGGAGAGCTATCACATCGAGCGCAGCGCGGCGGCGGACGAGAACATCCGCGAGTCCACCCGCTCGACCGATTTCATGGCGCCGGTGACGAAGCAGGAGGCGCGGCTGCGGCAAGCCGTGCTGTCGCTCGCGGAGGATACCGAGTTCGGCAAGCGCATGGTGAACGGCGGCCGGCTGTCGGTGCCGTCGGTCTATGACACGCCGCTATCGAGTGGCGATCGCGACGAGTGGCGTGGCGGTCCGCGGCCCGGCACCTCGATGCTGGATGCGCCGGTGACGGAGCAGGGCGGTGCGTCGACCTATCTGACCGACGCCTTCATCAGGCAGGGAACGCGTTTCACGCTTCTGGCGTTTTCCAATGGTGCCACGATCGATGTCCCCGAAGGCGTCGGCACGATCAGGGTCGGTGGTACCGATGGCCTGATCGATGCCCAGGGTCATGCCGGCAAGCGCTACGATGCCGAGCCCGGCAGCGCCTATCTGCTGCGGCCGGATGGTTATGTCGCGGCGCGGTTCCGCAATGCGGCGCGGCCGGTGCTGGACGCGGCGCTGGCGCGCGCATCAGGCGCGAACTGAGGATCCGTCATGGCGCTGTCGACCAGTTCGAACTTCGCAAAGCCCGATGACGCTTTCCGCGCCATCGTCGAGGCGCATCGCGGCCTCACCGACGCGCAGAGCGCCGATCTCGATGCCGCGCTGGTGCTGGTGCTCGCCAACCATATCGGCGACCTCGACGTGCTGCGCGAGGCGATCGCGCTGGCGAAGCGGCGGATGCTGGACCCGAGCCAGCAGCAACAACAGCAACAACAATAGCGAAAGACAGGATTGAACCGATGGCCAAGGGCTTTGCCTCCACCACCGACCTCGCGGAGAAGAAGGTCACCTTCTCCGAGATCGGCACCGATCTCTACGCCTTCACCGCCGAGGGCGATCCGAACACCGCCGTGATCGTCGGCGAGGACGGTTGCCTGGTGTTCGACGCGCAGGCGACGCCGGCGATGGCCAACAAGGTGATCGAGCGGGTCAAGACCGTCACCGACAAGCCGATCAAATATGTCGTGCTGTCGCACTACCACGCGGTGCGCGTGCTCGGTGCTTCCGCCTACAAAGCGCAGGGCATCGTGGCCTCGCAGGAGACCTATCGCCTGATCGAGGAGCGCGGCCAGCAGGATTGGGATTCGGAATATGGGCGCTTCCCGCGCCTGTTCCAGGATGCCGCGAGCATCCCCGGCCTGACCTGGCCGACGCTGACCTTCGAGGGCGAGATGTCGATCTATCTCGGCAAGCGCGAGGTGCGGCTGATGCAGCTCGGCGCCGGCCACACCTCGGGCGATATCGTCGCCTGGGTGCCGGATGCCGAGGTGATGTTCTCCGGCGACCTGATCGAATATCACTCGGCCTGTTATTGCGGCGATGCGCACTTACGCGAATGGCCGATGACCTTGAACGAGATCCGCGCCTTCAATCCGAAGGCGATCGCGCCGGGCCGCGGCGATGCGCTGAAGGGCCTCGAGACCGGCCGCGACGCGATCGCGATGACCCGCGATTTCGTCACCACGCTTTATGGTGCCGCTGAATCGTCGGTCGCCAAGGGCCGCTCCTTGAAGGAATCGATGGCGGCGACGCGCGAGGTGATGGACCCGAAGTTTTCGAGCTTCGCGATCTATGAGCACTGCCTGCCGTTCAACGTGTCACGCGCCTATGACGAAGCGTCCGGGATCGACGATCCCGTGATCTGGACCGACAAGCGCGACCAGGAAATGTGGGCCGCCCTGCAAGGAGGATAGTGATGAACATCAATACCTCGCCTGATCGGATCGCACGCAGCACCGCGCAGGTGACGCCGGGCTACATGTCCGGCTTCGGCAACAGTTTTGAGACCGAGGCACTCCCCGGCGCGCTGCCGATGGGGCGCAACTCGCCGCAGCGTTGTGCCTACGGGCTCTATGCCGAGCAATTGTCCGGCTCGCCGTTCACCGCGCCGCGTGGCACCAATGAGCGCTCCTGGCTCTATCGCATCCGCCCGTCGGTGCGGCACTCCGGTCGCTTCGCCAAGGCCGATGCCGGGCTGTGGCGCACCGCGCCGTGCCACGAATACGACATGCCGATCGCACAGCTGCGCTGGGACCCGGCGCCGATCCCCAAGGAGGACATGACCTTCCTCCAGGGCGTGCAGACCATGACCACGGCCGGTGACGCCAACACCCAGGCCGGCATGGCGGCGCACATCTATCTCATCACCAGATCGATGGTCGATCAGCATTTCTACAATGCCGACGGCGAGATGATGTTCGTGTTGCAGCAGGGCAATCTGCGGCTGGTTACCGAATTCGGTCGTATCGATGCCGAGCCGGGCGAGATCGTGGTGATCCCGCGCGGCGTCAAATTCCGCGTCGAGATTCCAGATGGACCGGCGCGCGGCTATCTCTGCGAGAATTACGGCGGCGCCTTCACGCTGCCGGAGCGCGGCCCGATCGGCGCCAACTGCCTGGCCAATTCGCGCGACTTCCTGACGCCGGTCGCCGCCTACGAGGACAAGGACACGCCGACCGAACTCTACGTGAAATGGGGCGGCGCGCTGTTCAAGACCACGCTTCCGCATTCGCCGATCGACGTGGTCGCTTGGCACGGCAATTACGCGCCCTACAAATACGACCTGCGCACCTTCTCGCCGGTCGGCGCGATCGCCTTCGATCATCCCGACCCATCGATCTTCACGGTGCTGACCTCGCCGTCGGAGACCGCGGGCACCGCGAATATCGACTTCGTGATCTTCCCGGAGCGCTGGATGGTGGCTGACAACACCTTCCGTCCGCCGTGGTACCACATGAACATCATGTCCGAGTTCATGGGCCTGATCTACGGCGTCTACGACGCCAAGCCGCAGGGCTTCGTGCCCGGCGGCGTCTCGCTCCACAATTGCATGCTGCCGCACGGCCCCGACCGCGATGCCTTCGAGCATGCCAGCAATGGCGAGCTGAAGCCGGTGAAGCTGACCGGCACGATGGCCTTCATGTTCGAGACCCGTTTCCCGCAGCGCGTGACCAAGCACGCGGCAACGTCGTCGACGTTGCAGGATGATTATTCGGACTGCTGGAAGGGATTGGAGAAGAAGTTCGATCCGACCAGGCCGTAACCGGTTGTCATTCCGGGGCGCGCGAAGCGCGAGCCCGGAATCCATTTCTCCGCGGTAAACGTGACCTGATGGATTCCGGGCCTGCGCCTCGCGGCGCATCCCGGAATGACGAGAGTGTGTCAATCAAATTCGGCAGGAAACCATGCCCCACCCCAACGACCCCAAACTCCGCTCCTTCATCGACGTCGCTCCGACCTCCGACTTCCCGATCCAGAATCTTCCCTACGGCGTGTTCTCGTCGAAGGACGGCCTCGCGCCGCGCGTCGGTGTTGCGATCGGCGACCATGTGCTCGATCTCTGGGAGCTCGAGCAGGATTCGCGGCTCGATGTCGGGCCGCTCGGCGTGTTCTCGCAGCCGTCGCTCAATGCCTTCATGGCGCTTGGGCCGAAAGTGTGGTCGGCGACGCGGGCGCGGATCAGCGAGTTGTTGCGCTCGGATCATCCGGAGCTGCGCGACAACAGGGAATTGCGCGCGCGGGCGCTGGTACCGATGGCTGACGTCAAGCTGCACATGCCGTTCGCGGTTTCGGGCTATACCGATTTCTATTCGTCGAAGGAGCACGCCACCAATGTCGGCGTCATGTTCCGCGGCAAGGACAATGCGTTGCAGCCGAACTGGCTGCATATGCCGATCGGCTATAATGGCCGCGCTTCGACCGTGGTGGTGTCGGGCACCAAGGTGAAACGGCCGCGCGGCCAGCTCAAGCCGCCGACCGCTGAAGTGCCGAGCTTCGGCCCCTGCAAGCGGCTCGACTTCGAACTCGAGATGGGCGTCGTGGTCGGACAGGCGTCTGCGATGGGCGAGATGCTGACCGAGGCGCAGGCCGAGGCGATGATCTTCGGCTTCGTCATCCTCAACGACTGGAGCGCGCGCGACATCCAGCAATGGGAATACGTGCCGCTCGGCCCGTTCCAGGCCAAGGCGTTCGCGACCTCGATCTCGCCATGGGTGGTGACGCGCGAGGCGCTGGAGCCGTTCCGGATGCAGGGCCCGGCGCAGCAGCCGGAGCCGCTGGCCTATCTGAAGCAGGCGGGGGCGAACAACTACGATCTCGCGCTCGATGTCGGCCTGCGTGCCGGTGCGATGAACGAGGCGAAGACGATCTGTAGCACCAACTTCAAATACATGTACTGGTCGTCGGTGCAGCAGCTCGTGCACCATGCGTCCAGCGGCTGCGCGATGAATGTCGGCGATCTCCTCGGCAGCGGTACGATCTCCGGTCCGGAAAAGCACCAGCGCGGCAGTCTCCTGGAGATCAGCTGGAACGGCACCGAGCCGGTCGAGCTCGCCGGCGGCGTGACGCGCTCGTTCCTGGAAAACGGTGACTCGCTCATCATGCGCGGCTGGTGCCAGGGCGACGGCTATCGCATCGGCTTCGGCGAGGTCGAGGGCACCATCGTCGCGGCAGAGTGACGTCTCGTCATTGCGAGGAGCAAAGCGACGAAGCAATCCATTGCTCCGCCTGCGCGGAACCGTGGGTTGCTTCGCTCCGCTCGCAATGACGAAGGAACGCCTCAGCGCTCTTCCGGCCTGATATCCCGCAGCCGCGCCGTATGCGCCGCGCAGTCCTCGAGACTGTATTTCAGATGCACCCGCTTGTCCGATGGCGGCTGGTTCACGGTGCAGACACCCGCCCGCCACGGCTTGGCCGGGCGGATCGGCCGCGGCGCAAAGCCGCCGCCGCAATTCGGGCAGACATTGCCGAGCTTGGTCTCGGCGCAATCCACGCAGAACGTGCATTCATAGGAGCAGATCCGGGCGTCGACGGCGCTCGGCGGCAGGTCCTTGTCGCAATATTCGCAGTTCGGTCGCAGTTGCAGCGCCATGGTCGTCTCTCTTGCTGGATGTTGGCCGGATGATCGCAGGTCGTGTCATCGAAGCGAATGACGGAATTCCCTCGATTTGAGCCATCACGCCTGTAGCGAATTCAACGGCAACCTCGTGCTCTCCTTCAGGCGATCAAGCACGATCGAGGAGCGGACATGGGCCACGCTCTGGTGCGGCATCAGCACGTTGTTGACGATGTCGGAGAGGCTCTTGAGGTCGCGCAGCATCACCTTGAGCACGTAATCGGCATCGCCGGTCAGCGCATAGGCCTCCTGGATGTCGTCGACCCGGTTGACCAGTTCGCGAAACCGCTTGGCGTTGTCGGGCGAATGGGTCGCGAGCGTGATGTGGATGAAGGCGATCAGGCCGAAGCCGAGCGCCTCGCCGGCGAGGTCGGCGTGGTAGCCCGCGATCACCTTTTCCTCCTCCAGCCGCATCCGCCGCCGCGAGCATTGTGACGCGGAGAGCCCGACCAGGTCGGCCAGTTGCTGGTTGGTCAGCCGGCCGTCGTCTTGCAGGGCGGCGAGCATTTTGAGGTCGAACGCGTCGACGTCAGGCATGCGTCAAATGTCCATTTCATGCATGAATCGTGCACGATACTAGCAAAGGGGGTCCCATTTTGCACGCACGTTGCGCAGCAAGTGACGGAAACTATCCCCAGACAAATCAGGGAGTTACCGCCATGGGACCGTTTCCGCACGATGCGCCGGCCGCTGAAATCAGCGCCGAGAATCCGATGGGCACCGACGGCTTCGAGTTCGTCGAATACGCCCATCCCCATCCGGCCGAGTTGCACGCGCTGTTCAAGCTGATGGGCTTTGTCGCGGTCGCCCGGCACCGGACCAAGGCGATCACGGTCTATCGCCAGGGCGACATCAACTATCTCGTCAATGAGGAGCCCGGTAGTCACGGTTTCAATTTCGTCGCCGCGCACGGCCCCTGTGCGCCGTCGATGGCGTTCCGCGTGGTCGACGCCAAGGGCGCTTATGAGCGCGCGATCGCGCTCGGCGCGGAGGCGGCGGATGTATCGTCCGCGCAGAAGACGCTGGATGTGCCTGCGATCAAGGGAATCGGCGGCAGCCTGCTCTATTTCGTCGACCGCTACGGCGCAAAGGGCTCGGCCTATGATGCCGAGTTCGAATGGCTAGGCGTCGCCAACCCGCGTCCGGCAGGCTCGGGGCTCTACTACGTCGATCACCTCACACACAACGTCCATCGCGGCCGCATGGATGTCTGGACCGGCTTCTATGCCAAGCTGTTCAACTTCCGCCAGATCCGCTTCTTCGACATCGAGGGCCGCGCCTCCGGCCTGTTCTCCCGTGCGCTGACCAGCCCGGACGGCAAGATCCGGATTCCGATCAACGAGGATGCCGGCGATTCCGGGCAGATCGAGGAATATCTCAACACCTATCACGGCGAGGGCATCCAGCACATCGCCTGCGGTGCGCGCGACATCTACCGCACCGTCGAGACGCTGCGCGCGGACGGCCTGCCGTTCATGCCGTCGCCGCCCGACACCTATTTCGAGCGGATCGATGCCCGCCTGCCCAAGCATGGCGAGGACGTCGCGCGGTTGCAGAGCAACGGCATCCTGATCGACGGCGAGGGCGTGGTCGACGGCGGCCAGACCAAGGTGCTGCTGCAAATCTTCTCGGCGAACGCGATCGGGCCGATCTTCTTCGAATTCATCCAGCGCAAGGGCGACGATGGCTTCGGCGAAGGCAACTTCAAGGCGCTGTTCGAATCGATCGAGGAAGACCAGATCCGCCGCGGCGTGCTGAAGGTCGACCACGCGGCGTGAGAACGTCGTAGAGCCACGCTGGCGCAAAACCAACAGCTGTCGTCCCGGCGAAGGCCGGGACCCATACCGCGGAATCTATCGAGTTTACTGGGTGGCAATCCCGCGGAACGATCGCCACAACGACGTTCCGGGATCATGGGTCCCGGCCTTCGCCGGGACGACAGCGAGATCTATCTCCCCGCCTTCCACGCGCTCGTCACATCTCCGATGCTCGCCAACTCCGGCTCGCGGATCGCCGACGGCGTGCGCGAGAAGCGTGGCGCGGGGGCGGGCTGGGTGACGCCGTGGCGCTCGACGAACACCTGGCGCGCCGCCATGTGCGGATGCTTGGGCGCTTCCTCCATGGTCAGGATCGGCGCGAAGCAGATGTCGGTGCCTTCCATGATCTTGCACCAGTCGGCGCGCGACTTGCTCTTGAACACCTTTTCCAGCTTCGCCTTCAGCGCCGGCCAGGCCTTGCGGTCCATCTGGGCGTCGAAGTCGGCGTCGGTCAGGTCGGCATGTTTACGCAGCAGCGCGTAGAATTGCGGCTCGATCGAGCCGATCGAGATGAAGTTGCCGCAGGAGCATTCGTAGACGCCATAAAAATGTGCGCCGCCGTCGAGGAAATTCTGGTCGCGGCCGCCGCTCCAGCGGCCCTGCGCCGCCATATCGTAGAACATTGACATCAGCGAGGCGGCGCCGTCGCACATCGCGGTGTCGACCACCTGGCCCTTGCCGGACTTCTGCGCTTCCAAGAGTGCCGCGAGCACGCCGACCACGAGGTAGAGCGCGCCACCGCCGAAATCGCCGACCAAATTGAGCGGCGGCACCGGCTTCTCCTTGGTGCCGATTGCGGCGAGTGCCCCCGTGATCGAGATGTAGTTGATGTCGTGGCCTGCGGCGTTGGCCAGCGGGCCTTCCTGGCCCCAGCCGGTCATGCGGCCATAGACCAGCTTTGGATTGCGCCCGAGCACGACATCGGGACCGAGGCCGAGGCGCTCCATCACGCCGGGACGAAAGCCTTCGATCAGCGCGTCGGCATGGCTGAGCAGGTCGAGCGCTTCCGCGATCGCGGCCTTGTTCTTGAGGTCGAGCTCGATCACCTTGCGGCCGCGGGTTGCCACTGCCTTCAGGTTCTTGCCCGCGCCGACCCGGTCGAGCGTGATGACCTCGGCGCCCATGTCGGCGAGCAGCATGCAGGCGAACGGGCCGGGGCCGATGCCGGCGAATTCGACGATGCGGAAGCCGGCGAGTGGGCCCGAGGTGCGAGCGGCGGTTTGGGAGGCGGGCTTGTCGAGCACGTTATCGTTCCGTTGTTGCTGTGAGGAGGTTATCGAGGTGTTGTGCGTGCGGCGGCCAGGCGGACTGCCGTTCCGTTCCGCGCAATGCCATCAAAGGGACGAGCTAGCCATGGGGAGCCGGGGCAAGTGGTGGTCGTCGGATCTGCCGAACGTCATGAGTCCTCTCCCGGCCGTCCGTCTGACGGTATTTTTAATTAGCTGATTAGCTAAATTCTCTCGCCTAATGGGCGATGTGGCAAGCCCTTTCGGCTGGAATGCCAGTAAAACGCGAACGGCGCGCATCGCTGCGCGCCGTCTGCATAGGTTCCGGAAGGATAGCGATCAGCCGGCGGCGGTCACCGCCCGTTGTCCCATCACCTTCACCAGGTTGGCGCGGTAGTCCGCCGAGCCATGGATGTCGGCGAGCAGACCGCTCGCCGATATCGTGACGCCGTCGAGCGCCGAGGCCGCCCAATTACCCTTCAGCGCCTGCTCGATCGGCGGTACCCGCATGACGCCGCTTTGCGACGCACCGGTCGCGGCGACGCGGACGTCGCCCGACTTGGTCTTGGCGACGAACACGCCGGTCAGGGCGAAGCGCGAGGCCGGATGCCGCATCTTGGCGTAGCCGGCTTTCGCCGGGATCGGGAACGACACCGCGGTGATCATCTCGCCATCCTCGAGCGCCGTCGTGAACAGGCCCTTGAAGAAGTCGTCCGCCGCGATCGATCGCTTGTTGGTCTTGACCGTCGCGCCGAGCGCCAGCACCACCGCCGGATAATCCGCCGCCGGGTCGTTGTTGGCGAGCGAGCCGCCGATCGTGCCGCGATGACGCACGGCCGGATCGCCGATCAGCGAGGCGAGATGGGCGAGCGCAGGGATCGCCTTCTGCACCGCGTCGCTCTGTGCCACGTCATAATGCGTCGTCGCGCCCTTGATGGTGACGGTGTCGCCCGACACCTCGATGCCGATCATGTCCTTGATCTTGGACACGTCGACCACATCGGACGGCGCAGCAAGGCGCTGCTTCATCACGGGCAGCAGGGTCTGTCCGCCGGCCAGGAACTTGGAGTCCGTGCCCTTGGCGAACTGCGCCACGGCATCGTCGACCGAGGATGCGCGGTGATAATTGGTCTCGTACATCGTATCCTCCCTCAACCCTGAATGGCGTGCCAGACGCGATCGGGCGTCGCCGGCATTTCCAGCTTGTTGTTGCCGATGGCATCCGTGATCGCATTGATCACGGCCGCCGAGGAGCCGATCGCGCCGGCCTCGCCGCAGCCCTTGACGCCGAGCGGGTTGCCCGGACACAGCGTCGTGGTGTGGGAGAGCTGGAACGACGGCAGGTCGTCGGCGCGCGGCATGGTGTAATCCATGAAGGATGCGGTCACGAGCTGACCGGTGCCGTCATAGACGACACCTTCGAGCAGCGCCTGGCCGATGCCCTGGGCAAGGCCGCCATGGACCTGGCCCTCGACGATCATCGGGTTGATCAGCCGGCCAAAGTCGTCGGCTGCCACGAAGTCGACGAAGGAGGTCTTGCCGGTGCCGGGATCGACCTCGAGCTCGCAGATATAGGCGCCGGCCGGGAAGGTGAAGTTGCTCGGATCGTAGAACGCCGTCTCCTTCAGGCCGGGCTCCATACCATCAGGCAGGTTGTGCGCGGTATAGGCCGCGAGCGCGACCATCGGCAGCGCGATCGACTTGTCGGTGCCGGTGACCTTGAACTCGCCATTCTCGATCACGATGTCGCTCTCGGATGCTTCGAGCGCGTGCGCCGCGATCTTCTTGGCCTTGGCCTCGACCTTCTCCATCGCCTTCACGATTGCCGCACCGCCGACCGCGATCGAGCGCGAGCCGTAGGTGCCCATGCCGAACTGCACCTTGTCGGTGTCGCCATGGACGATCGAGACCTGGCTGATCGGCACGCCGAGCCGCTCGGCGATGATCTGGCAGAACGTCGTCTCGTGGCCCTGGCCGTGGCTGTGCGAGCCGGTCAGCACTTCGATGGTGCCGACCGGGTTGACGCGGATCTCCGCCGATTCCCACAGGCCGACGCCGGCACCGAGACTGCCGACCGCCTTCGACGGCGCGATGCCGCAGGCCTCGATGTAGCAGGACACGCCGATGCCGCGCAGCTTGCCGTCGGCCTTCGCCTTGGCCTTGCGGGCGGGGAAGCCGGCATAGTCGATCGCCTTCATCGCGGCGTCGAGCGAGGCGTGGAAGTCGCCGATGTCATAGGCCATGATGACGGGCGTCTGATACGGGAACTGGTTGATGAAGTTCTTCTTGCGCAGCTCGGTCGGGTCGACCTTCAGTTGCCGCGCGGCGGTCTCCATCATCCGTTCGAGCAGATAGCTCGCCTCGGGACGGCCGGCGCCGCGATAGGCATCGACCGGCGTGGTGTTGGTGTAGACGCCGATCACCTCGGCATAGATCGCCGGGATCACGTATTGGCCCGACAGCAGCGTCGCATAGAGATAGGTCGGGACCGACGACGAGAACAGCGACATGTAGGCGCCGAAATTGGCGTGGGTCTTGACCCGCAGGCCGAGGATCTTGTTGTCCTTGTCGAACGCCATCTCGGCCTTGGAGATGTGGTCGCGGCCGTGCGCGTCGGTGAGGAAGGCTTCCGAACGGTCGCCGGTCCACTTCACCGGGCGGTTGACCTTCTTGGAGGCCCACAGCGCCACCATCTCTTCCGGATAGATGAAGATCTTGGAGCCGAAGCCGCCGCCGACGTCGGGCGCGATCACCCGGAGCTTGTGCTCGGGCGCGATGTTGTAGAATGCCGACAGCACGAGGCGGGCGACGTGCGGGTTCTGCGACGTCGTGTAGAGCGTGAAATGCTCCTCGGCCTGGTCGTAATGCGCGATCGCCGCGCGCGGCTCCATCGCATTCGGCACCAGACGGTTGTTGGTGAGTTCGAGCGTCACGACGTTGGCGGCCTTGCCGAACGCATCGTTGACCGCGGCTTCCTCGCCGATATGCCAGTCATAGACGATGTTGCCGGGAGCCTCCGGATGCAGCTGCGGCGCGCCCGGCTTGATCCCGGCCTTGATGTCCGGCACGGCGGGCAGCTCTTCATAGTTGACCACGACGGCTTCGGCAGCGTCCTTGGCCTGGTTCTTGGTCTCGGCGATCACGACCGCGACCGCCTGTCCGACGAAGCGCACGGTCTCCGGCGCCATCGCCGGCCACGCGCCCATCTTCATCGGCGTGCCGTCCTTGGAGGTGATGGCCCAGCCGCAGATCAGGTTGCCGACCTTGTCGTCGACGATCTGCTGTCCGGTCAGCACCGCGATCACGCCGGGCATCTTCATCGCCTCGGTGGAGTCGATGCCCTTGACCTTGGCATGTGCGTGCGGGCTGCGGATGAAGTGAGCGTAGCTCATGCCGACCATTTTGACGTCGTCGACGTAACGTCCTTGTCCGGTGATGAACCGGCGATCTTCCTTGCGCACGACGCGTGCGCCAATTCCTTCAACACCCATTGTCTAGTCCTCCCGACCGGAGATTCGATTTGCCGCCGTTTCCATCGAGACCGGCGGTGATGAGCTTGATCGTTCTGTGCGTGGCCGGCTATTCGGCGGCCTGCGCAACCTTCATGCGGCCGGCAGCGTCGAGCACCGCCTTGACGATGTTGTGGTAGCCGGTGCAGCGGCAGATGTTGCCTTCGAGCTCGTGGCGAACCGTCTCCTCGTCGAGCTTGCCACCATGGCGGTGCACGATATCGACCGCGGACATGATCATGCCGGGGGTGCAATAGCCGCACTGCAGGCCGTGATTGTCGCGGAACGCCGCCTGCATCGGGTGCAGTTCGTCGCCCTTGGCGAGGCCTTCGATGGTGGTGACGTTGGAGCCGGCGGCCTGCCCGGCCAGCATGGTGCAGGACTTGACCGCCCGCCCATCGACATGGACGACGCAGGCGCCGCACTGGCTGGTATCGCAGCCGACATGGGTGCCGGTCAGGTTCAGGTTTTCGCGCAACAGGTGCACGAGGAGGGTTCGGTCCTCAACGTCGACCGAAACCGCCTTGCCGTTTACCGTCAGTTTGACTGTAGACACGCGTTTCTCCCAATAGTTTCATTATGGGCCCAGTAGACCACGCTTCATTTGGGACGTAACCGCGATCAAAGTCGTAGTTGCGGCCCTGTCTTGAAGGCGCCGGGCTGTGCTTCCGATCCTAGCAGGCAGCCGTTCGATGGGCAATTTGCAAGCCGCCGGGAGGGGGCTCCGGCGCAGTGAAACTGCGCGGCAGTGCAAGCGATTTTCGGCCGGCCGACAGCGCCCGCCGCGTGCCGAACATCGCCGCGGCGATTGCTACTACCTTCCGCCTATAACGACGCAAATGCGTTGCTGTCATTTTCATCGCCGATGCAGCGACAGCAGATCGCTGATTCATGAATTGGGTAGATATCCGCGCCCGCGATGCATCCATCGCGGCAACGAAACCATATTGGAGGAAGCCAATGAAGCTGAGGAGCGGGATTTTCTTTGCCGGCGTTTCGCTGGTCGCCATGGTGCTGGCAGGCATTGGTGCATCGAAAGCAAATGATTCCGTCGTGAAGGCGGTGTCCGATCCCAACGGATGGGCGATCGCCGGCCACGACTACGGCAATACGCGCTACAGCCCCCTGAAGCAGATCAATTCCGAGAATGCCGGCAAGCTTCAGCTCGTGTACTCGCTGTCGCTCGCCTCGCTGCGCTCCAACGAATCGTCGCCGGTGGTGATCGGCAAGACGCTGTATGTGTCGACGTCGTGGGGCCCGAAATACGTCTATGCGATCGACGCCGCGACCGGCGCGCGCAAATGGACCTGGCAGCCCGACATTCCGGATGACGTGCTCCAATATGCCTGCTGCGACGTCAATAACCGCGGCGTGTCCTACGCCGACGGCAAGATCTTCGTCGGCCGGCTCGACGGCAAGCTGACCGCACTCGATGCCGAGACCGGCAAGGAGCTGTGGACCTCGACGGTGGTCGACTACAAGCAGGGTTCGGTTATCACGTCGCCGCCGCTCATCGTCCGCGACAAGGTGATCACCGGCTTCGGCGGCGGCGAATATGGCGTGCGCGGCTCGTTGCAGGCGTTCAACCTCAAGGACGGCAAGCTGCTGTGGCAGACCTTCACGGTGCCGGCGCCGGGCGAGCCCGGCAGCGACACCTGGAAGGGTGACACGGGCCTGCATGGTGGCGGCGCCCCCTGGCTGGTCGGCTCCTATGACGCCAAGACCGATACGGTCTACTGGGGCACCAGCAATCCGGGGCCGTGGAATACCGCCGTGCGCTCCACCGGTGACGGCAATTTCGGCAAGCTGACCAACCTGTACACGGCCTCGACGCTGGCGATCGATCCCAACACCGGCAAGATCAAGTGGCACATCCAGGGCACCCCGGCCGACGCCTGGGACTATGACGGCGTCAACGAGCTGCTGCTCGCCGACCTGAAGATCAAGGGCGCCGAGACCCCGGTCCTGATGAAGGCGGATCGCAACGGCTTCTTCTTCGTGGCCAACCGCGAGACCGGCAAGGTGATCTCGGCCGAGAAGTATGTGTTCGCCAACTGGGCCAAGAAGTGGGACATCAGCACGATGCGGGCGGAAGAGGATCCGGACAAGCGTCCGGGCCCCGGCCATCCCGCCAAGGACATCTGCCCGAACCTGATCGGCGGCAAGAACTGGCAGCCGATGTCGTTCAATCCGCAGACCGGCCTGGTCTACATCCCGAGCAACAATGTGTGCATGGACTGGTCGGTCTCTGACGTGAACTACAAGCGCGGCGTGTTCTATCTCGGCGCAGAGTTCCCGACCAAGCCGGGTCCCGGCGGCTTCCTCGGCGAGCTGGTGGCCTGGGATCCGATCGCCAACAAGAAGGTGTGGGGCATCAAGGAAGACCTGCCCTTCAACGGCGGCACGCTGACCACCGGCGGCAACCTCGTGTTCTCGGGCAATCTGCACGGCGACTTCCGCGCCATCGATGCCAAGAACGGCAAGGTGCTGTGGAGCAAGAACCTCGGCAGCGGCATCGGCGCCGGTCCGGTGACCTATTCGGTCGACGGCAAGCAGTATGTCGCGATCGTGGTCGGACGCACCGCGGCGCTGCCGGCCTTCCTCGGCGACATCGGCAAGAAGATGGTTGCCGCGGCGCCCGAAGGCGGTGCGCTGTTCGTGTTCGCCTTGCAGTAACGATCGTCGCAATGGAGGCAGCATTGTCCGTGTCCTGTATCAAAGCGACTTGCATCAAGGCGACTTGCACCAGGTCGAATGAAGTGCCGAGTTCAACGCGTCGCGTACAGTTGAGAAAGGCGATCCGGACCGTGCTGCTCTCCGCCGCATTGTTGGCGCCGGCCCTCGCGGCCGGCGCGGAGGAGGCGAAGCCGCCGCTGCGGCTCTGCGCCGACCCGACCAACCTGCCGTTCTCGAGCGACGAGCCGGGCAAGCCCGGCCTCTATCTCGAGATCGGCCAGGCGGTGGCGCAAAAGCTCGGCCGCACGTTGAGCACCAATTGGTACAAGTCCTATTTCGGCAAACGCACCGTGCGCGAGACGCTGCTCAGCAAGCAGTGCGACGCCATGGTCGGCCTGCCGCTGATCGACGACTTCATGGGCCCTGCGGTGATCTTCTCGAAGCCGATCGCCCATGAAGGCTATGCGCTGGTCGGCGCCAGGGATCGCAAGCTCGCCGGCATCGACGACCTCAAGGGATTGCGGGTCGCGGTGCAGTATCAGTCGACGCCGCAGAACCTGCTGGCGATGCGTGACGACATCCAGAAGGTCACCGTGCTCAGCCCGGAGGAGGGCATGACGGCGCTCGAGCAGGGCAAGGTCGACATCGCCTTCATCTGGGCGCCGGTGGCGGGCTGGCTCAACAAGACCAGCTATGGCGACAAGTACCAGATCGTGTCGACCGAGGGCGACGGCCTGCTCTGGGCCACCGCGATCGGCTTCGCCAAGGCATCCGGCGCGCTGCGCGATGAAGTCGACGGCGTGCTGCCGTCGTTGCAGACGGATATTGCCGCCCTGTTCGCCAAATACGGCGTGCCGAACGGCACCCCGGTCAAGTTCGGCGAGGCAGATCGGGCGATGACGTCGTCCACCGGGTCTGGCGAACCCGTCACGGTGGGGCAGGCGGCCGCGGCCGAGAAGCCGGTTCAGACCGCGGCGGCGCCCGCGGCTGCCGAGGATGCCAAGGGGGGAGACGCCAAGGCCGGACGGGAGACCTTCAATGGCACCTGCGCCCATTGCCACGGTCCGGACGCGGTGCAGGCCGAGCGAAAGATCGACCTCCGGCTGCTGAAGAAGCGCTATGCTGACGACATGGAATCGACCTTCTGGAAGACGGTCCATGACGGGCGGCCGGCCAAGGGCATGCCGGCCTGGAAGGACGTCTTCAGCGACGACGAGCTCAGAAACGTATATGCTTATCTGCAAAGCGTGCAGGATACCGGCGGGTCGAACTAGCCGCGGACATCGGCGAATACCAATGCGAGGGTCCTCATGATGGGGTTCCTGATCATCGACGATCATCCCCTGTTCGGAGAGGCGCTTGGCAACGCCATCCGCATCTCGCATCCCGATGCCCGGATCTATGAGGCGACCTCGATCAAGGGCGCGCTCGGCATCCTCGCCAGCGAGCCGAATATCGACCTGGCGCTGCTCGACCTGCTGCTGCCCGACGTGGTCGGATTCTCCGGCTTCCAGAAGATCCGGGATCGCTATCCGCGGCTGCCGATCGCGATCGTCTCCAGCGAGGAAGACAAGCACACGATCCGCGAGGCGCTGCAAATGGGGGCGGCCGGCTACCTGCCGAAATCGACCTCGCTCGGCGAGCTCTCGCAGGCGATCGCGCGCGTGCTGAGCGGATCGGTCTCGGCGCCGCGGGACTTCGTCGCGGTCGGTGCGCTGGATCAGTCGGAGACGGCGCGGACGCTGCGCGAACGGATCCAGAAGCTGACGCCGCAGCAGATCCGGGTGCTTCATCTGATCATTCGCGGCTTGCAGAACCGCGAGATCGCTTCGGAACTCAAGCTCGCCGAATCGACGGTGAAAGCGCATGTCACCGAGATTCTGCGCAAGCTCAAGCTGTTCAGCCGCAACAAGGCGATCATCGAGCTCGGCAAGATTCCGCTGCCGGTCGCTGAAGCCTGCACCGGCGCGAAGGCCGAGAAGGCGCCCTAGGCGTGTTGCACTGCGAGGCGAATGTCACGCCTATAGGCTGCCGGTCGGCTTTGAGATAACGTCGTGCGCACAATGGCTGTCATCAGCGATCCGAGGGAGGACGGCGCAGCATTGACCACGACCGTGCCCCTTGTGGACGATCCACCGCTCGGCAAGGTGGGTGTACCTCGGCTGCTGATCGTCGAGGATCACCCGCTGTTCCGCGCTGCCCTGATCGGCGTGATCGGGTCCGAGTTTCCCGATGCCGAGGTGTTGCAGGCGACCTCGATCGACGGCGCGCTGGACGTGATCGCGAGCCGCGATGGCCTCGATCTGATCCTGCTCGATTTGTCGATGCCCGGCACCACGGGCCTGCTCGGTGCCTACCGGGTGCGTGCCGCCGCGCCGCGCAGCGCGCTGGTGATCGTGTCGGCGCATGACGATCCCCGGATCGTCGGCGGCGCGATCTCGCTCGGCATATCGGGCTACATCCCGAAGTCGACGCCGAAGGTCGAGCTGGCGCGGCTGCTGCGCGGTATCCTCGAAGGCGCGGTGTGCCTGCCGACGCGCTTCCGCGACACCGCTGCCGCGCGAAAGAGCCAGGCCGAGACGCGGGAGCTGGTGCAGCAACTCGGCCAGTTCACCGCGCAACAGCTTCGCGTGCTCGACATGATCTGCCACGGATTGCAGAACAAGCACATCGCCTATCAACTCGCGATCTCCGTCACCACCGTGAAGGTGCACGTCTCGGAGATCCTGCGAAAACTCGGCGTGCGCAGCCGGACCGAGGCCATCATCGCGCTGTCGAAACTCGATTTCGGCAAGCACGACCACGCGCCGGTGACGGCGCCGCGATCGGCGCACGGGATCGAATCATAGTCCCACGCCAGACTGCTCGGCAGCGAGCAGGAACGACAGCAGCGAGCGCATCTCGGCGGGCTTGATCGGCTTCTTCAGCAATTCGTGGCCGAACGCCGACACGTCGGAGGCCGCCTTGGCCGAGTAGTCGGCGGTGACGATGATCGCCGGAACCTTGGCGTTGATCTGGCCGCGGATCACGTCGACGGCCTGGATGCCGGTCTCGCCATTGTCGAGATGCAGGTCGGCGATGATGGCATCGGGAATGCCGTCGAGCGCGTGGATGCGTTCGAGCGCCTCGGTCTTGGAGATCGTCACCGCGACGTCGCAGCCCCATTTCTCCAGCAGATGGGCGAGGCCCTCGGCGCTCGACAGGTCGTTCTCGATCAGCAGGATCTTGGCGCCTTCCATGCCGCCATAGCGATAGTCGACACTGGCCTGTTCGCGTACCGGGATCGCGACCGGATCCAGGGTCCGCGGCACCGTGACCGAGAACACCGAGCCCTTGCCGGCGCGTGAACCGAGCTTGATGTTGTGGCCGAGCAGATCGGCGAACCGGCGCACGATCGAAAGGCCGAGGCCGATGCCGGCCTTGTCGCCGGCGCCGGCATCGCCGCGCTGAAACTCGACGAAGATCGCCTCGCGCTGGGTTTCCGGAATGCCCGGCCCGGTATCATGCACCTCGATGCAGATATCGTCGCCCTTGGCCCGGCATCCCATCAGCACGGTGCCGCGCTGGGTATAACGCAGCGCGTTGGCGAGCAGGTTTTGCAGGATCCGGCGCAGCATCAGCGGGTCCGAGCGAACCACCGCGGACGACGGCATGATCCGGAAGTCGAGATTGCGCTTGGCGGCGGTCGCGGCGAATTCCTGCTCCAGCGGCTCGAACAGCGAGGCGATCGCGACCGGCCCGAACTCGGGCCTGAGCACGCCCGCATCGAGCTTCGAGATGTCGAGCAGCGTGCGCAGCATGTCCTCGAGCGTCGCCAGCGATCGATCGATCTGGTCGGTCAGCGCGCCGCTCTTGGGCTCGGCGGCCATCTCGGTCAGCGCGGACAGCGTCAGCCGTGCCGCATTCAGCGGCTGCAACAGATCGTGGGTCACCGACACCAGCACCGACGATTTCAGCGAGCTCGCCGCTTCGGCCTGCTGCTTGGCCTGCAACAGGCGTCCGTTGGTCTTTTCCAGCGATTGCAGGGCCTGCTTGAGCTGCTTGGTGCGGTCGCGAACCTGCTGATCGAGCGCGATCGCGGTCTCGAACAGCGAGAAGGCGTTGAGCTGCTGATCGGTCGAGCGTTCGACGCGCGACATCAGCGCTGCGTTGATCTTGCGCAGCTTCTCGGCCTCGCGTTCGAGCGCCACGATGCGGCTGGTCTTGCTGTCGGTCATTGCGGCGCGACAGCCCGCTTGCCGATGGCGATGCCGGTCAGCGTCTGGTTGACGTGCATGGAGCGATACTGCTCGCCATAGGTCTGAAAGCCAATCACTTTGTTGCGGCGATAGAGTTCCGACATTTCCCGCGACAGCTGGCGTTGCTCGACGTCGAGCCGGCGCAGCACGCATTCGAAGCCGATGAACATCGAGACCTCGCCGAGATCGTCGCTCAATTCCTTGAGCAGGCGGCTCGTGACGTCGATCGGATCGCGCTCGCGCGCCACCGTCAGCACCATGCCCTCGTCGATCGCGCAGAAGAATTGCAGCGATCCGTCCGGGTTGGTGCGCTGGATCGACCGCGCATAATAGGCGCCGCCGACCCGGACCAGCACCGGGTGCGCGGCAAAGGAGAACAGTTCGAGATTGCTTTCGCTGAGGCCGACGGCGCGGGAATATTCCAGCGCGGCCGGCTCGGCATTCAACTCCTTGACGATGCGGTGCTCGATGTCGGCCTCGGTCACCACCATCTTGGTCGAGGTCGGTTCGAAATGGTCACACTTGAACAGGCGGAACGGCAGCCGGGTGCGGATCAGGATCAAGACCGCTGCATCGCTAAAGGCCTCGCCGCCGTAGAACACCCAGGACTTCTCGAAGCGCAGGCCGTCGCCGGCTGAACCGCCGACCACCGGGATGTCGCCGAGCGACGCATAGATCGCCGACATGATGGTCTCTTCCCGCTGGCACATGCCGTCGATGAAGAGCAGTCCGAAGGATTCGTCGGTGTGATCGCAATGCTCGGTTCGTTGGGCGAATTCGTTTTGCAACTCGGTGCACATCGAGCGGCCATGATCGACCCGGAAGGTCGCGAGGTCGAACAGCGGCCGTGCCGCGATGACGAAGTCGGCCGCGTTGAAGCCCATCGCCACGACACTGTCCTCGTCCCAGCCGCCGGGCGACAGCTCACCGGCCGTGGTGCAGCCGAAGATCGGCACGTCGGGCATCCGGGAGGACAGTTCGGCAATGAATGTCTGGGGGTCGTAGAACGGCGACACGAACACCACGAGCATCGCGAGATCGGCCGACGCCAATTGGCGCGCGATCTCGTCCGCGGCTTGCCGCGGCCCGTTGGTCTTTGCCTGCACCACGACAATGCTGTCGGTGGCGCTGCCGTGCTGCTCCGCCACAGGCTTTCTCCCTGACCAGAATTTTTTGCTTTTCTTGGCGCGGCCGGTCTAACCCGCGCGGGTCGTTAGGGCATACGGGCCATGCCGCAAATTGGTTGCAGTCGGGCCCGGCGGTATCGTCTAGGTCGTGAGGGGAAATGTCATTGGCCGGGCCAGTCCGCCGGCAGCAACGCTCGTCGCAAACGCCAACGGCGCCGTTCGACGCGATGACATGGGACACCTCCCGATGTGTTGTCCTGACCCGGGCAGGGACAGGTTTGATCGGTTCTAAACTATCGGGCCGGACCGGGAGGTCAATCGCCAAGCCCGCCCTTTTCGCCCGACCAAGGTAGTACCGGCCCGATCCGGCTGCCCATTTACCGGGCCTTATCGATTCTGCCTTAGTTTTGGCCTCCGGGGTCTGGGGCGGGCTGCTGCCGGATGCCGCGCGCGGTTTTCAGAATGAAGACGGGGGTTGGAATGCCGGGGCTCAAGCGATCGCGGTCGATCAGGTTCCCGACCCTCAGATTTCGCGCCAAGATCATGCTCGGCTTTGCCGTGACGCTGGCGCTGTCGGCGGCCACCATGGGCTTTGCCTATATGGGCTTCGAGCGGGTCTCCGCCGGGGTCGGCTCCTATCGCCAGAGCGTCGCGGAAGCCGATCTGGCCCGCAACATCGACCGCGAATTGATCTCCTACCGCTCGCTGGCGCGCTATTACGTCACCACCGGCAAGGAGGACGATGCCAAGGCGGCACTCGCCGCCGAGGCCAGCCTGAAGGACGCCATCGTGGCGTCGATGAAGGGCACCACCAATCCAGCCCGGCTCGAGCAGGTCACCAAGCTGGAGCGCGAATTCCGCGCCTTCACCAAGATCTTTGCCGAGATCGTCCGCATCAAGGACGAGAGCGCGCAGACCGCGCAGAACAAACTTGTCCGCAGCGCGACCTCGATGCGCTACAAGCTCGACGACCTCCCGAGCAATGCCGATGATTCCGAGCTGCAATCGATCCAGTTCGGCGCCAAGAAGGTGTCCGACCAGCTCCAGTCGATCACCGGTGCGGTCAACACCTTCGTCGTCAATGGTGACAAGACGGTTGCCTCCAGCGCGCTCGCACGGCTGAAATTCGCCGACAATCTGGTGAAGGGGATCACCTCGAACAACGAGCGGATCACCCAGGGCGTGAAGGACATCACCGCGCTGCTCGAGGAATACCGCGAGGCGCTCGCCAAGCTGATCGCCAACGCCAAGTCGATCGACGAATTGACCGTCGAGATGACGGAATCGGCGGCCGCCATCAGCCAGGGCGCGGCGGCGATGAAATCCGATCTGCTCGCCGACCAGAAGCGGCTCGAGAACGAATCGCACGCGATGATCGGCGAGACCGAGCAACTGATCCTGATGCTCGCCGCCGGCAGCTTCGTGCTCGGGTTGGTCTGGGCATTCCTGCTCGGCAAGGGCATTTCGCAGCCGATCGCAGCGATGTGCGCGGCGATGCGCGAGCTCGCGGCGGGTAATTTCGACGTCGTGCTGCCCGGCCTCGGCCGCCGCGACGAATTGGGCGAGATGGCCGGCGCGGTGGAGGAGTTCAAGGTCCAGGCGGTCGCCAAGGCCGAGCGCGACGCTGCGACCCAGGAGGCGCAGAACAAGGCGAGCGCGACCGCGCGGCGCAACGAATTGATTCGCTTCGCCGATGAATTCGAATCCGCGGTCGGCTCGATCGTCTCCAACGTGTCGGCGTCCGCCGTGCAACTCGAATCCGCAGCCGGCACGCTGACGCGGACCGCGGAGGTCACCCAGAACCTGTCGAGCCAGGTCGCCGGCGCCTCCGAGGAGGCGTCCAGCAACATGCAGTCGGTGGCGTCCGCGACCGAGGAGCTGTCGGCGTCGGTCGACGAGATCGGCCGCCGCGCCAAGGAATCCAGCCAGATCGCCGATTCCGCCGTGCGTCAGGCCGAACAGACCGATGCCCGGATCGGCAAGCTCTCGCGCGCTGCGCAGGAGATCGGCGACGTGGTCAAGCTGATCACGGCGATCGCCGAGCAGACCAATCTGTTGGCGCTGAACGCCACCATCGAGGCCGCGCGCGCCGGCGACGCCGGCCGCGGCTTCGCGGTGGTCGCCTCCGAAGTGAAGTCGCTGGCGAGCCAGACCGCCAGGGCCACCGACGAGATTTCCACCCACATCTCGGGCATGCAAGCCGCCACCCAGGAATCGGTCGCCGCGATCAAGGAGATCGGCGGCACCATCGGGCAGATCTCCGGGATCGCGACCAACATCGCGAGTTCGGTGGAGCAGCAGAGCGCGGCAACGCAGGAGATCGCCCGCAGCGTGCAGAACGTCGCGCAGGGCACCCAGGAAGCGGCTTCGAGCGTCACCCAGGTCAATCGCGGCGCGACCGAGACCGGTGCTGCCTCGGAAGAGGTGCTGAATTCGGCCCGCTCGCTGTCGGTCGAGAGCGCAAGGCTGCGCGAGGAACTCGATCGCTTCATGGCGAACATCCGCGCGGCGTAACGAATACGTCAAGCCTATCAATGATCGTCGTCCCGGCGAAGGCCGGGACCGATAACCACCGATGTTCGTTGGTGCAGAGATAACTCGCCGCGTGCTCTTTTCATACGCCGCGGCGTATGGGTCCTGGCTTTCGCCAGGACGACGACAAAGAATATAGCGCGCCGCAAATCCTGCTCTATGCCGCGTTGCCGGAACCCTTGCTTCCCCGCGGCGTTGACGTCCCGTGGCGGGCACTCCGTTTGCCGCAATCCTGGAAGGGAGAACCTTGGAACGTATCGTTCCGGGGGTTTTTCCCATTGGTCCATTCTGATGAATTCGCAGCGGACACAATTGGGTTCTGCAACAACGACGGACGCGACATCGTCGCCGGCCGGGCCGGGCGACGACCGCATCATCGAGACGTCGATCCCGCTGCGTCTCGACAATCTGCATTGGAGCGGCTTTCACACCCGCGTCGTGCTGGCGCTCGGCATCACCTGGATTCTCGACGGGCTCGAAGTGACGCTCGCGGGCGCGCTGTCGGGTGCGCTCAAGGACAGCCCCACGATGCGCTTCTCCAACGCCGATGTCGGGCTCGCCAGCAGCGCCTATCTCGCCGGCGCCGTGCTCGGCGCGCTCGGCTTCGGTTGGCTCACCGACCGGATCGGCCGCAAGAAGCTGTTCTTCATCACGCTCGCGTTGTATCTCTCGGCCACGGCCGCCACCGCGCTGTCGTGGAATGTCGCGAGCTACGCGCTGTTTCGTTTCCTCACCGGTGCCGGCATCGGCGGCGAATACACCGCGATCAACTCGACCATTCAGGAATTGGTGCCGGCGCGCTATCGCGGCTGGACCGATCTCGTCATCAACGGCAGCTTCTGGATCGGTGCCGCGATCGGCGCGCTGAGTGCCATCGTGCTGCTCGACCCCGCCTTCCTTGCGCCGGACCACGGCTGGCGGATCGCTTACTTCACCGGCGCGGTGCTCGGCCTTGTCGTGTTGCTGATGCGGATGTGGATTCCGGAGAGCCCGCGCTGGCTGATGATCCATGGCTATCCCGATCAGGCCCAGAAGATCGTCGCCGATATCGAGACCTCCGTGCTCGGCCACAAACAGCCGAGCGAGGGGTTCGATAAGATCAAGCTCCGGATGCGCGATCATACGCCGCTGCGCGAGGTCGCGGTGACGCTGTTCTCGACCTACCGGCAGCGCTCGCTGGTCGGGCTGACGCTGATGGCCGCGCAGGCGTTCTTCTACAACGCGATCTTCTTCACCTTCGCGCTGATCCTGACCGATTTCTTCGGCATCGCCGCCAGCAATGTCGGCTGGTACATCCTGCCGTTCGCCGCCGGCAATTTCCTCGGGCCGCTGCTGCTCGGCCGCCTGTTCGACACGCTCGGCCGCCGCACCATGATCACGCTGACCTATGGCGTGTCGGGCGTGCTGCTGGCGCTGTCCGGCTACCTGTTCTCGATCGGCGTGTTCAGCGCGCAGACCCAGATCATCGCCTGGATGGTGATCTTCTTCTTCGCCTCGCCCGCCGCGAGCGCCGCCTATCTTACCGTCAGCGAGACATTCCCGCTGGAGGTCCGCGCGCTCGCGATCGCCGCTTTCTACGCGATCGGCACCGGCATCGGCGGTGTGATCGGACCGGCGCTGTTCGGCGTGCTGATCGATACCGGATCGCGCAACAGCGTCTTCGCCGGCTACCTGCTGGGGTCGGCACTCATGTTGGTCGCCGCAGCCGTCGCATGGCGCTATGCCGTCGCGGCCGAGCGAAAATCGCTTGAATCTGTCGCGCGACCACTGGCATTCGTGGAGTAGACTAGGATGAAGCATGAATTGGCCGAAATGCCGCTGGATGACGACATCAGCCCTGATCGAGCGACGGACAGCGTGCCGGCGCCCGCGTCGCTGATTCCGCCGTTGGCGCGGACCGCCGTGCTGCTCGATATCGATGGTACCCTGCTCGACTTTGCGCCGACGCCGCGCGAGGTGTGGGTGCCGCCGGAGCTCGCGACGACGTTGAAGCAGCTGCATGAGCGTACGGGCGGCGCGTTGGCGCTGGTCTCCGGCCGCTCGCTCAATGACATCGACCTGATCTTCGCCCCGGATGTGTTTCCCGCGATCGGCGGCCATGGCGCCGAGATGCGGTTGCAGCCGGACAGCGAGGCGGTCGCCGCGCACGCGCCGCCGCTCGACAAGGAATTGAAGCGTCGCCTTGCCGCGATCGCAAAGCTCAGCCCAGGCATTCTGCTCGAGGACAAGGGCTATTCGCTGGCGCTGCATTACCGGCTGGCGCCGCAGGCGGAGAAGGCGATCTATGAGGCGGTGTCGTTGATCCGCGCCGAGCTGCCGACCGCGCCGATCGAGGTGCTGCCGGGCAAGAGCGTCTGCGAGATCAAGCATTCCGGCTTCACCAAGGCGACCGGCGTGCGCGAGCTGATGACGCATGCGCCGTTCAAGGGCCGCCGTCCATTCTTCATCGGAGACGATGTGACCGACGAGACCGTGTTCGCGATCATGCCCGACTACGACGGTCTCGCATTCTCCGTCGGCCGTCACGCGACCGGCGTCGCCGGACATTTCGAGGCGCCGCGCGACGTGCGTCAATTTCTCGCGGACCTGCTCGATGGTGATCGGGACATCAGTCTGACCTGATCGAGTCGGTTTCATCGCAGCCGATTCGAATGCGGTGCTTTTGCGTCGTCGCGTGCACCTCACGCGTCATTTTCTTTTCGCGAGTTCCCGTGAGTTCCGTGGGCCTTCGCCAGAATTTGGTTTCATTTGGGAGATTCCTTGGTCAGGAACCATCTTGATGAATGGTTGTTAATACGCGAGTGACCAACAGGAGGGGACCTGGTGAACCTCGTCGTCGTATCGAACCGCGTCTCGCGCGGAAAACCTAACGAACCCATGACGGGGGGGCTGGCTGCGGCATTGTTGCCGGTGGTGGAAAAAACAGGGGCTATATGGGTTGGTTCCAGCGGACGGGTCCGTGACGGGAACCACAAGGAACCTTTCGCAGAGGTCGAAGCACTCGGCGCGGGCGCGCTGGCGATGCTCGACCTGCCGGCCGCGCATTACGGCGGCTACTACGAAGGCTTTGCCAATTCGGCGCTGTGGCCCGCGATGCATTCGCGCGCCGATCTGATTCGCGCCTCGCACGAGGACTATGCGAGTTATCGCGAGGTGAATGCGTTCATGGCGCGTGCGCTGTTGCGCTTCCGCAAGCCCGATTCCGTGTTCTGGATCCAGGATTACCACTTCCTCGCGCTCGGCGCCGAGTTGCGCGATCTCGGGGTGACGCAGCCTGTCGGCTTCTTCCTGCACACGCCGTGGCCCGTGCGCGCGGTGATCGCGGGGGTGCCCAATCACCGTGAGCTGATCGAGGCGATGCTGTCCTATGACCTGATCGGGTTCCAGACCGATGAGGATTGCGAGAATTTCCTGAGCTATGTGCAGAACGAGCTCGAGCTCGAGGTGCGCGACGGCGTGGTCAATTCGTCGTTCGGCCGCACCCGCGCCGCGGTATTCCCGATCGGCATCGATCCCGGTAAATTCGCGCAGCAGGCCACCAAGGCGATGACGCATCCCGACGTGACGCGGCTGCGGCGCAGCCTCAACGGCGAGAAGCTCGCGATCGGCGTCGACCGGCTCGACTACTCCAAGGGCCTCGTCAATCGCATCAAGGCGTTCGACCGGATGTGGGCGCTGTATCCGAACCTGAAGCGTTCGGTGTCGATGTTGCAGATCGCAACGCCGTCGCGCGGCGCGATCGAGGCCTATGGCAATCTCGCCAGCGAGGTGGCGAAGCTCGTCACCGATGTCAACGGCGAGCATGGCGAGGTGGACTGGACGCCGATCCGCTATCTCAACAAGGGCTTCGGCCAGGGCGTGCTCGCGGGCCTCTACCGTACCGCTCAGGTCGGCGTGGTGACGCCGTTGCAGGACGGCATGAACCTCGTCGCCAAGGAATATGTCGCGGCACAAAATCCGGCCGATCCCGGCGTGCTGGTGCTGTCGAAATTCGCCGGTGCGGCAAACGAGCTCGACGCCGCGCTGCTGGTCAACCCGCACGACATCGACGGCATGGCGCGCACTTTGGCAACGGCGCTGGCGATGCCGCTGACCGAGCGGCGGATGCGATGGGAAGCCATGATGGAGCGGCTCAACGGCGGCACCATCCAGCAATGGTTCGCGGACTTCATCGAGGCGCTGCAAGACACGCACAATACGGCGAGTGCGGCGCTGCCGGAGCCACCAGCCCTGTGGCCGCGCCGCACGGCGGACCTTGCCGCGCGATATCACTGAGCAAGCATAGAGCTCGTGCGGGATGGGCGCGTCATGTCGCCCATCCAATGTGTCGTCCCGGTCCTCGGCGGGGACGACGGCGGGTTTGTGGTACCCCCGGTGATTTGCGCGCCCATGACGAAGGCATCAATCGGCTGCATTGCTTGATTTGCGCCGGTCTCTGACCAGCCGACGGCCAGAATCGCGCGCGACGGCCCGCAACAGCATGCTGCGCCGCCGGGCTATCCGCTAATTTATCTAATATTTTCAATCCATTGGGGAAATTTCGCGCCCCAGCCTCGCGCTCCCTTGCAAAATCCGCCCCGGCCCTTCAAGAGAGGGCCTCCCGGAGAGATGGCCGAGTGGCTTAAGGCGCACGCTTGGAAAGCGTGTGTGCGGGAAACCGTACCGTGGGTTCGAATCCCAC
>NZ_DDOP01000089.1:2266-5990 GCF_002341725.1 Bradyrhizobium sp. UBA2491 | reverse complement strand
CGAATCCCACTCTCTCCGCCAGCCCTTCCCAAAAACGCTGATAATTCAAATTCGATAGGTGGAATAAGGCCTTCTGCAAACGCCCGGTGGTACACAAAGGTGGACTACAAATGGTGTTCAGAATGCAGAGTCCTTGGAAAAACCCACGCAGCCAAAATCTTTGGTTCAGACGGCGCGTTCCCACGCACCTGATCGCCCTCATGGGCAAGCCCGAGATCAAATTCTCGCTCGGTACGGCCGACCCGGTGCTGGCAAGGATTCGCTTCCAGGAGGAGAACGCCAGGCTCGAGCGGATGTGGCACGACTATACTCACGGGCGGCAGCCCGTGAAGCTCTCGCAGCGTCAGCTCTCGGCGCTGGCCGGCGAGTTCTACAGGGAGATGCTCGCCGAGCATGGCGACAATCCGGGCTCGCCGCTCCACTGGGAGTCGATACTCAAGCAGGACCGCGAGAGGATTGCGCGACGATTTCCGCAGCAGAGCCACATCCGGTACTGGTTCGGACCAGATGCCCGATCCTTCCTCGAACGCAAGGGCTACCATCTCTTCGGCGATATCTTCGATGAATTCGTCCTCGAGTTCGTCCGCGCCAAGCACCAGGCGGTCGAGCAGCTTCAACGCAATGCCTCGAAGAACTGGCAGGAGGATCCCAAAGCCACGCAGTTCGCCCCGCCGGAGGCCCTGGTCAGTGACGGCAAGGTCGATGCCATCGATATGTTCGAGCGCTACGCCGATGAGGCCGAGCTCGACAACAAGACCCGTCGTTCGTGGAGGACCAAGGTCAGGTTGCTGATGTCATTCGTCGGCCACGATGACCTTGCCAGACTGACGGTCGATAATGTCATCGCCTGGAAGGATAAACTGCTCAAGACGAAGAAGCGGCAATCCAAGAAAGACAAGGAGGCGGAGAAGCCGGAGGAGGAACTCGGGGCGAAGACGATCCGAAATTCATATCTCGCAGCGGTCAAGGCGACGCTCAACTATGCGAAGCAGCAACGGAAGCTGCCGCAGAACGTGGCGAGCGAAGTCACCGTCAGGGTGAAGAAGAAGAAAAAGCAGCGCGAGAAAGGTTTCACCGAGGAAGAAGCGTTGCGGATCTTGAAAGCGACGTTGTTGCCGCCACCGCCCAACATGTCCGAAGAGCATGCGAAGGCGAGGCGCTGGGTCCCGTGGATCTGCGCCTATACGGGCGCGCGCGTCAACGAGATCACGCAGTTGCTGCCGTCCGACTTCAAGACCAGGAATGGCATCGACTACATCAGGATCGACGCGGACGCGGCCAAGACAGGTGAGTATCGCGAAGTGCCGCTGCACGACGATCTCAAGGCCCAGGGACTGATCGACTACAAGAACTCCCGCAAGGGACGACCGCTGTTCTACGATCCCGGTCGCTCTCGTGGCGGAAGGGACGCTGGCAGGCATTTTCGGAAGACCGGCGAGCGCCTCTGCGCGTGGATCAGGAGCAAGGAGGTCGGTGTCACTGACGAGCGGGTGGCTCCCAACCATGGTTGGCGGCACCGCTTCTCTTCCGTCGCGCGACATGTCGGAATGCACATCGACATTCAGAACATCATCCAGGGGCACGCCGGTGACAAAGTCGCATCCGACTACGGTGATCCCTGGATCGAGACCGCCTATCAGGAGATCATGAAGATCCCAAGGTATGAACTAGGAGCCTCGCGGGAAGCCGAATCTCCACCACGGGGATTGGAATGATCCTCGGCTGAGTTGCCTGTCCGGCACTGCTTTGCCACGCCAGGATTTGCCGCTTGAACGAATCGACCGCTCGCCGATGTACGCTGCGCGCCTCATTCAGTTCATCCCACGTCGCTGTTCCCCTTCACGACGATAAGGGGTGGACGAGGTGAAGGTGCCGGATTCTTCGAACTCTCATCGTACACGTAGTCGACGAGCTTCTTGAAGTTCACGCCGCAGGCATCCTTCATGGGATAGACCAAGTCACTTCCGTCAAGCTTCGGGTGCTGCAGTTCACCTTCTTTGGGTTTGAAGAAATAGTTCGCGATGCGCTTCCTCGAATGGGAGCCCCTCAGAAGGTCCCGCCTTATGGCGAGACTGAATTCATCGCGGACCAGTACGCAACGGGTCGAGGTGATTTGACCGTCCGACATCCGTAGATTCACGCCACGGGCCATGCTGTGCGCGTTTGCGTTAGTGCTATGAAAGATGCTCAAGCGCATTTCGGTCGATCCGACCGGCGTGCCCATCAGATAGAGTTGTCGTTCATTCGTGAAATAGGCACCCACCGAACGCACGAGTGTTCCGTCCGATGCGGTTCGACGCGCCTGAAAGATCGGAGAGCCGTCTTCGCCCTTTTCCGCGGACAACAGGTACGAGGTGACGATTATCTGCTCTTCCGGATTGAGCGTGAACAACAAGTATCGCCCGGAGAAGTTCTCGATGCTTTCATCGGCCTTGCTCTTGTTCAGTCCTAGAGCTTCCTTGAAGGTTTTCGTCGGACTGACTTGTGGCCGTTGGTCCGCCGGCAGAGGCATGAATCTTTCCAGCAGCGCTGGGACATCAATCTCGGAGCGCCTGCAGTAGTTCACCAGCATGCGGACCATCAGTGTATCTGGTATCTCCACCCGCACCATTGTGAGCATCCTCACTCGCTCGCCGATGGACGCGTCCTTGCGGTCCTCGAAGAGGATTCTGACCGCAAACTCTTGCCAGGAAGCGATCCTCGCGTTCGCCTTTGCGTGCTCATAAGCCAACTTGATGAGGGAACCCACCGCCTCGCGCACCGCGCGCTCTCTGATGTAGGCGTCATCGGTCATGCGATGTTCGGCCAGATTGTCGGACTCCTGCGTCGGCTCAGGAGGACAGCCCTCGTCCTGCAATTGATTTTCCGTCATAAAATGCCCCAAAACCGCAATAACTCCGGAGCGCTCCGGCAATTCCGGCTCGGCTCCGGGTCGTTTTCACCCCCTTGGGTATCGCCCTTGGGGGCCGCTGTCTATTCTATCCTTGCGTGCATCGGGATTATCTCAACCACCCGATGGCCTTCGGCGCGCACGCGTCGAGGAAATTCGTGTCAAATGGAGGACCCCGATGATCTTCAGCACCGACCTCTGCGGCAACTCCGCTTACTAACATGGCGAAGGTGACCCTCACTGCGTCTCTGCAGCAGACGCTCAAAAAGGCCGCCCTGGCTCTGGGTGGCCTCGTGCTTGGGGCTGTCGTGACGGTGGCCGCCAAGCCGACGTTGGAAAACAAGATCGTCCCGGCCATCCTTCAGGCGCTCGGTCGGGGCGAGGCGATGATGCTGTACCCCTCCGATCCGACCGAGAAGCCGCAGCAGTACACCGTCTATCGTTTTCCGTTTGGGGAAGGTGTGCACGGCATCTTCGTCGGCGCCACCGCGGGAAAGAGCGGCTCGTTTCAGACCTTCCACCTGAGCGGGCAGCGACGGAATGGCCTGCTCTACTTCACGTTCGTGCCGTCCAATTCCGACGATAATGGCGGCGGTGCGTTCATGGGGCGGAAGGAGGAAACACAACCGGACGACACGGCCTACGTGGGCGTGCTGTATGGCGTGGACAAATGGAAGAATGACACGTCCTGCACTCTCCACCGCTTCACCGCCGTGATCGGTCCCGTCAACGATATCTCGACGTTCCCGAACCTCATCGCGTCGAGGCAGAAGGATTTCGCGTCCCTCGACGACCCGGCGCGCGGTCAGGCCGGATTGGTCCTGGCGCCTTGCC
>NZ_DDOP01000089.1:1590-2044 GCF_002341725.1 Bradyrhizobium sp. UBA2491 | reverse complement strand
ATCGGGTAAGCAGGCAAGGCGAGATCGGGGGCACCGCTTATCTCGGTCCGGCTGCGTAACACGCTGCCGGATCGCGTGCCACTCTCATCGGATTACGCAGTTAGTCGAATGACTCTGTAGACGAGTGCGCAAAAGACAAGTCACGGACTGAGACATTCTCCTGATCTTTGGTACGATGCTTCGACCTGAGGACAGGCGCAGAGTGCGGCATCGATGAATCCAAAACGACGGGCTGCCTTGATCGATCGCCTAGCCGAGTCGATCGGTTATATCGGACCCGATTTCGAGCGGTTCGGCGGCCTCTTTTTGGAATTCGTTCTCGGGTTGCCGATAAACAATCAAGGTCTGAACCTAGTCGGCTATCCGGTTTCGGGCGTGATCGACAGCGTCGGCGACGACGATCGGCTCGTTGCGGAATACTCCGACATAGAGGACTACTTTGTAGGCTCCATGC
>NZ_DDOP01000089.1:412-1407 GCF_002341725.1 Bradyrhizobium sp. UBA2491 | reverse complement strand
ACTACTTTGTAGGCTCCATGCCTAAAGCTGAATCTGATCTGACCAAGGCACTACATCGTAAGTCTACCGCTGAAGTCGTATTTCTCCTTTCTGGGCGTCGCAGAGCACCGAAAAACGCACAGGCGTTCGAGACGCGAGTTCGAGCGTGGCCGACGATGGTCAGGAAGGCACTGCACCTCTGGGGCGCAGAGGAAATTGCAGCTCGCCTAGTCGACGAGCTTCTGTTCGACGATCGGGCGGTCGAGCAGCTCGCTCGCTTTGTTCCCGAGTTCGAACGGATACATGACGAAGAGGCCGCGAGCCACGCGGTTCCAGCTCCCGATCGTCAGCAGCTTGTTCGATCCGACGTGGACGCTGAGATCGCCAGGCGACTCGAAAGCAGCAAATGCATCGCGATCACTGGAATCGGTGGGCTCGGAAAATCGGCGGCGGCTGCAGCCTTTGCCATCAAGCATCGCGAAGATTTCAATCTGACGATCTGGCTCGATCCTGGAGAGATCAGCCGGCCTGAGGACCTCGCTTCGGTGCCGCTCAGACGCGGTGGCGATTTGCGGAACGTCGCTTTTCTCTTGAAAACTCGGGCGTGCCTCTTGGTCGTCGACGATGCCGCTCCCGGCATCTCAGTGGATGGACTTGCGAACCTATGCGGACCGAAGTCGAGGATCATCGTGACGCAGCGCATCGCGTCGCCCGGCTCCTTTGACCTTCCGTTCTTTTCGAAGACAGAAGCGAGGTCGATGCTGGAGCACGCCGGGCCAGATTGTCCCGAGCCAGTGTTTGACGTCGTCTGGAACACGGCGGGCGGCCACGCTCTTTCATTAGGCCTCATAAGCGCCGTCGTTCGCAACGGTGTTTCTTGGCCAGATGTAGCGTTGGACTGTGGCAGTATCGGTGCATTCGATGACACCCGGGGTCAATTGCTTGCCGACAGATTGTTGGGACGACTGCGCCATTCCTTGGGGCGGGAGCTTTCGGTGTTCGCTTGGAGTGGCTCG
>NZ_DDOP01000089.1:0-173 GCF_002341725.1 Bradyrhizobium sp. UBA2491 | reverse complement strand
GTGTTCGCTTGGAGTGGCTCGTCGGTCTGCCCCGCGGACTTTCTCGAAAGCGAGATCGATCCTCATGGTGTACGCAAACTGCGCGGCAATTGTCTCACCGCTTTCGATCGAAACGACGTGATTAGGCTCCATGATATCGTGTTCGCTTCACTCGACGAAGGTTGGTGTAAGCC
>NZ_DDOP01000090.1:40522-50930 GCF_002341725.1 Bradyrhizobium sp. UBA2491 | reverse complement strand
GACGAGACGAGCGCTACCGCCAAACCGAGCCGCTCAAGGGGGTCAAAATTGGAAGCCGATACGGGGTCAAATTTGAACGCCGATTGACAGTCTTTCGCCTCCTTGAGCCGATCATCCAGCTTGTTTACGGATTATGATCACGTAGTAGGCACACGTTACCAAGCCTGAATTCGAGAATGTATAGGGCGACTTGATTTCAAAGTGCATCGTATCGCCTTGGCAAAGGACGTATTCGTCGTCGCCCAAGTGCACGATAAGCTCCTCTTCCTGAACGATGATGAACTTCTCAGTTGGGACGGAGTAAGCTGGGAGAAGACCAGATGATTCATCGAGAATTCACGGATCGTAGAAATAGTGCGTAAGAGGCAACGTTTGCGCGCGCCAGACCTCGCCACAGGTTCACGAAGCTGCGCGTTCTGGTTGCCCGAGAACGAGGCGGCGATGTTGTCGAACACGACGAGCGCTGGGCGCAGCGCGATCACTTTTGCCTTGATCGCAGTGAACAGCGGGGGCTTTCGTGACGCCCTTATCGGCCAGCGCGAGTGCACCATCGCGGATATCCGCGGACACCAAAATGCAGGTTGATCAACTCGTGCATGTCAAACGCCAGTTCTCGAGCGATGCGATGCGTCCTGCGCCGTATCTCGCGCTCGCTCCTCCACCAATAGGAAAACCGCCGGACGGAGCTCGATCACGATCCCGAGCCAATCCTGTGCGCCGCGCGCGGACGCGCAGCTCGCCAGCGGCATCGTCATCGTCTTTCCCGTGCCGCCGTCTCCCGACAGGATCGTGACGTCGGCCCGTGGAGTCTTTCCGTGCGCAAACCAGTCGACCGGTGGCGGCTGCTCAGCTGGCCACTCCGGCAGAGTGACAAATTGCACCGGCAGAGCTGCTTGCTTGGCGTCGATGGCTCAAAGTCATTCCTCGAGCTGTTCCCGCCCCGGACAGTGCCGCCGCGCGATGCGATTTGTCGTGGGTAACATTACGTCCCAGGGCGTCAGTGAATGGTCGAGCCCTTTGTGGTGCGGCGGCGATAGCCGGCCGTGATGAGAGCTGTTGGCCGTCTTCGTCATCATCGCGTCACAACATTTGGGTGATTATCTTCTTACCGTCAATTACAGATAGAATTCGTGCCTGACCGGAACAAGAAAGTTCTCACGCCTCCAATGTCATCGCGGGAAAGTCATGATCAGATTCATGTGGGCGCTTTTGGTGTGCGTATTGAGTTTCTCCGTACAGGCGTCCGCGTCATGTAGTTCGCAGCCAGGCTTGCAGCTGCAGTTCTTCTCCACGAGCCAGCTCAGTCAGATCGCGTCGGCCGCCGCGCAGACAACGGAAACTCAGTTTAATGCAGCCCAAGGTCAGCTCGCGGCCCAGCTGACCAGCTTGTTCGGCTCCACCAAGAGCGCAATTCTGTCGAAATTGACGGCGGCCTCGCCACTCTACGGCAGCATCAACGACGATGGCCTGGCGCTGATTTTCACGAGCACGTTGGCGTTCGAATTGATCGACGCATGCACGCGCATCAATACCACGATGTCGGCAATCGATACGATCAACAATCGGGCGACGATGGGGGTCGCCTGCCAGGGGTTTGCGTCCCTGGCATTGCAACTGTTCTATCAGATCAAGCCAAATTCAACGCTCATGGTGACCAATTTCGGTACCAGCCGGGATTCGTCGGTGGACGATCACTCGATCATTGCAGCGTTTGGGTCCGGCACCGGTGGTGGGTCCGGCGTCGACTTGTTCGTCGACCCAACTGTGTCGATCGTGGCGCCCGTGAGCCTCTGGGGGCTGCTAACCCACCAAAGCGTCGCGCAGTCGGCGATCGTCCAGTTTTCGCAACGGGTGGGCAATCCCGAGGATGTCTATCGGCAGGAAGACATCGGCATGATCACCCAGGGGACGCTGGACTTCCGGACGCTGCTCTATGCGTATTCCGGCCTCTCCGATCCCGCAAATCCGACATTTGGAAAGACGCGCTTCCTCGATCCAACCCCAATTAACCGCACGTACCAGGTGTACGATCTCACCAGCGCCGCGGCGTCGTCGAACATAACCGCACCGGCATTCTGGTATGTTGACGGAGTTGCCGGCGATCTGTGGGAGCTCTCGTCGGCCGGGCTCTACAATACCGGGTACAATGCCTCTGCCATTAGTTCGGTCACAAACGGCATCTACTTCATCCAGGCAAAAACCGGCTACCTGCTGGCTTACCTGACCGGCACTTCCGGGTTTTTCAATGTGACGTCGGGTGGAGCAAATCTTCAAGCGACCAGCATGGCGCCGCATGTGAGCAACGCGTATCTATGGTTTGTCGATCCCAGCACCAAGCTTTGGTATACGAACTCCGCTGGGCAAGCCTTCGTGGGCAACACGGGCGGCACGACCATGGTCGTCGGCACCGGAGATACCGTGCAGCAACTGACGGCGGGAGGGCAGCTCTACGAAGCGACCGCCGCGCATAGCTTTACTCTCGTCGATGCCAGCGTCCACGGCCTGTGGCAGTCGAAGCCCACCGGTTGGGATTTCGCGACGAGCCCAAAGTGCCAAACCACGTCCGACCCGGCTTGCCGCGGCGATGCGGTCAAGCTCGATGCGTGGAACGGCAATTATGGCACCCTTTATTATCGCGACGGGACCAAGACCACGCCGGCGTGGGCGCAGATCCACACTGACGTCGCTACCGTCTTGCTCGGATACCAGGGACCCACGGTCAACTACCTCACCGGTGCGGGCAATATTTGCTATTTCAACTCGAGTGCGGAGTGGGGAGTTGGCGGATACAACAACGAGTTGATTCCAAGCACAGACTGGTCGGCGACCACCGGAACGCCGCCCCTGCCATCGCCGCCTTCTCCGTGGGGGACCCTTGCGTACTACGGAGATCCGAGCCAGTCCGGAAAGCTCTCCATCCAGGCGGCAAATTCAAACGGCTATTCCTATTACAAGCTTTCGGATCGTTGGGTCGACGCGGCGGTGAACAACGTCGCCTGTCCTTGAGACGGGACTGTTGCCACCGCCGTGGGCGCGGGACCTGACAAATAGGCGTTGATCATGATGTCGGGCGCGCCGTCCGTGAGCGTTTGTCGTGAGTCTCTGCGAGCATCGTCGTGACAGAAGATGGAGTCCATTGATGCGCAAACTGATCTTCACGCTTGCCGCGTGGCTGGCGCTTACGCCAGTCTTTGCAGCTCAGACCAACTGGACCAACACCTGCACGACGTGGCATTTCAATCCAAACAATGTCCGCGATCCGACCATCGTGTTCAACAATACGAGCTTGCCGAATTGGGGCGTGTGCCCAGGATATGACGGCACGCCCTATGAATTTCATCCATGCAACTTCGCGCCCAACACGACGCCGGCGACTTGTTCGGACGGAACAGGTCCGAAGGATGCCTGCGCGAACACATGGACACAAATCCCGCTCTGGCCGCAGTTCAACATTCCCGCCACAGCGAAGGAAGTCATCCTGACCGGCAACTCCTACATCACTGGTCCAAACCAGTGGACCGCGACGGTCTACGCATGGTTTCGCGCACCAGGTTCGACATGGGCGCTTTCACCGATCTTCGATGGCGGCTACATGTCGACGTTGGTCGTCCATGCGCCGGTCGGTCTGGTGAACGGTGTTCCGAACATTGAGATGGCGTGGAGAGCCGAGGGCGCGACACTCGCGCCAGCACCAAATCCCGATACCGTCGCGCTGGTGATGATTCTGTCGGGATGGTGTGAATAAGAAAGCAGCACGAGACCGACGTAGTTTCGCTCGCCTCGGAACTGCCAGTGATGCCCATTTGGCATCATCGACAGGATTGGCTCCGGGCGGGCGAACTGGCTCCAAAAGCCGTAGGGGCGACCCGCAGCAAATTAGCCCGCGTTGGCCTTCAGGCCGGCGGCCTCGATGCCGGCCACGGCGCAGATCTCGTCATTGTCCGACGTGTCGCCGCTGACGCCGACGGCGCCGAGCAGGGTGGTGCCGTCCATGATCAGCACGCCGCCGGGGACCGGCACCAGCCGGCCCTGCGCCAGCGTGTTCACGGAATCGATGAAGTAGGCCTGCTCCTGCGCGCGCTGGAACAGCGCCCGCGAGCCCATGCCCAGCGCCAGCGCGCCATAGGCCTTGCCATGGGCGATCTCGGCCCGCATCAGGCTGGTGCCGTCCTGCGCCACCGTCACCTTCACGGCGCCGCGGGCATCGAGGATGGTGACGACCAGCGGCTTGAATTTCTTCTCGACCCCCTTGGCCAGCGCGGCATCCAGAATCTTGCGGGCGGTGTCGAGGGTGAGATCAGCCATGGGCCTGTTCCTTTGTCGGCAATGATTGGTCGGATTTCGATGTCGCACGTTTCAGGCTCATCGCCAATACGCTGGCGACGTGCAGCGGCGCGCGCCCGCTGCCGTCCTTGATCTGGTGCCGGCACGAGGTGCCGTCCGCCACGATCAACGTGTCCTGATCGGCGCTCCTGACCGCCGGCAGGAGCGACAGCTCGGCCATCTCGATCGAGGCCTGATAGGTGTCCGCGCCATAGCCGAAGGCGCCGGCCATGCCGCAGCAGCTCGACTCGATGGTCGTGACGTCGAGGCCGGGCACCAGCCGCAGCACCTTCTCCACCGGCTTGAACGCGCCGAACGATTTCTGGTGGCAATGGCCGTGCACGACGGCCTTGCCGGCGAGCTTGCCGAGCGGCAAGGCGAGGCGTCCGGCCTCGGCCTCCCGCACCAGGAATTCCTCGAACAGCAAAGCGTGTGCGCTGACGGTCTTTGCTGCGTCGTCTGAACGCAGCGACAGCAGTTCGTCCCGCAAGGTCAGCAGGCAGCTCGGCTCGAGCCCGATGATCGGCACGCCGCGCGCCGCGAACGGCGCGTAGGTCGCAACCAGCCGACCGAGCTCCGCGCGGGCCTGATCGACCAAGCCGGCCGACAGGAAGGTCCGCCCGCAGCAGGGTGGCCGGCCGCCGTCCGACGGTTGCGGCAGGTGCACGCGATAGCCGCCGACGACCAGCACCTCGATCGCTGCGTCGAGATTTTCCCGCTCGTAGCCGCGGTTGAAGGTGTCGGCGAACAGCACCACCTCGCGGCCGTCGGGCGGACCCAGCGCATCGGCCTCGGGGCGGAACGTATCGCTGCGAAACGCCGGCAGCGCGCGTTTGGCGCTGATGCCCGCGAACTTCTCGAACAGCGCACGCAGCCAAGGGCTGCCGTTGCGCCAGTTCGCGACCGGCGCGAAACGCGAGGCGAGATCGAGGTAGCGCGGCAGATAGCCGACCAGCCGGTCGCGCAACGACAGGCCATGCGTCGCGGCCCGCACTGCGAGCACCTCGATCTTCATCTTGGCCATGTCGACGCCGGTCGGGCATTCGTGACGGCACGCCTTGCACGACACGCAAAGCTTCAGCGTGTCCATCATCTCGTCGGAGGCCAGCGCGTCGGGGCCGAGCTGGCCGGAGATCGCAAGCCGCAGCGTGTTGGCGCGGCCGCGGGTGACGTCCTTCTCGTTGCGGGTAGCACGATAAGACGGGCACATCACGCCGCCTTCGAGCTTGCGGCAGGCGCCGTTGTTGTTGCACATCTCGACCGCGCCCTGGAAGCCGCCGCCGGCGCCGGGATAGGCCGACCAGTCCAGCGCGGTCTTCAATTCAGCGACGCGATAGTCCGGCGAATAGCGAAACAGCGAGCGGTCATCCATCTTGGGCGGATCGACGATCTTGCCCGGGTTGAGCGTGCTGCCGGGGTCGAAGCGCTGCTTGACCTCGCGGAAATCGGCAACGATGCGCTGCCCGAACATGCTCTCGTGGAATTCCGAGCGCACCAGGCCGTCGCCATGCTCGCCGGAATGCGAGCCCTTGTATTCGCGCACCATCGCGAAGGCTTCCTCGGCAATGGCGCGCATCGCCTTGACGTCCTTCTCGAGCTTGAGATTGAGCACCGGGCGCACATGCAGGCAGCCTTCGGAGGCGTGGGCATACATCGTGCCGCGGGTGCCGTGTTTGGCGAACACGGCATTGAGCCGTTCGGTGTAGTCGGCGAGATGCGGCAGCGGCACCGCGCAATCCTCGACGAACGAGACCGGCTTGCCCTCCTGCTTCATCGACATCATGACGTTGAGCCCGGCGGCACGGAAATCGGCAATGCCGGATTGCAGCGCCGGTTCGACGATTTCGACCACGCCGCCCCATTTGCGCTGCGGCTTGTCCCAGCCGAAGCCGAGGTCGCCCATCAGCTCGCCGAGCTGCTTGAGGCGGACGAGATTGTCGGCCTGGTCCTCCTCGGCGAATTCGACCACCAGGATCGCGTCCGGATCGCCGCGCACCGCGGCCGCGATGATCGGCTGGAACATCGCGATCTCGCGCCCCAACGCGATCATGGTGCGATCGACCAACTCGACGGCGATGGGCCGCAGCTTGACCAGATGCTGGGCCGCGTCCATCGCCTCGTAGAAGCTGCCGAAATGGCAGACGCCGAGCGCCTTGTTGCGGATCACCGGCCACAGCTTGAGCTCGACCTGCGTCGTGAAGGCCAGCGTGCCTTCCGAGCCGACCAGCAGATGCGCCATGTTGTTCGGCGCATTGCGCGGCACCAGCGCATCGAGGTTGTAGCCGCCGACCCGGCGCTGCACCTTGGGGAATTTGTCCGCGATCTCGGCCGCCTCGCGTTCGCCGAGATCGAGCATGTCGCGGAACAGCTTCAGTCCGCTGTCGGCAACCTCGATGCCGCCGAGGTCGCGCGGCACCTCGCCGAACTGCAGCAGAGTGCCGTCGGCCAGCGCCGCATCCATCGCCAGCGTGTTGTCGCGCATGGTGCCGTAGCGCAGCGAGCGGCCGCCGCATGAATTGTTGCCGGCCATGCCGCCGATCGTTGCGCGCGATGCGGTCGAGACGTCGACCGGAAACCACAGGCCGTGTTTCCTGAGTTGCCGGTTGAGATCGTCGAGCACGATGCCGGGCTCGACCACGCAGGAGCGGTTCTCGACGTCGAGCGAGATGATCTTGTTCAGATGCTTGGACAGGTCGACCACGATGCCGTCATTGACGGTCTGGCCGCATTGCGAGGTGCCGCCGCCACGCGGCGTCACGATCCGCCCGGCGTCGCGGACGATCGCAAGCGTTCGCAGCGCCTCGTCGACGGTGCGGGGCACCACCACGCCGGCCGGCATGATCTGGTAGAACGAGGCATCGGTCGCGTAGCGGCCCCGGTTGAAGGCGTCGAAAAACACGTCGCCGGTCAGTTCGGACCGCAGGAGCTGTTCGAGCGAGGAGGCGTTCTTCATCCCGGATCCGCTGTGATCCACGGCACAACCAACATCGGCCGTGAATTATTCATTCGATTGAGGTCCGAATTACATTATGAATACAAAATGAGCAAGGCTGCGCGCGAGGCTAGCGGTCGTGAGGCGCGGCCTCAGGGGTGCCATCCTGCTCCTCCGCAAGATGCTCGATGGCGGCGCTTCGCTTGTTGCGCAGGTGCTGGAACAGGATGTCGGCCAGTTCGTTCCCGGCGCGGCGGCGCAGCGCATCGAGGATCGCCTCGTGCTCCCGCATCGCCTCGGCCCAGCGCTGCCGCTTGCGGGCGAAATTGGCGGAGTAGCGGACGCGGCGGATCCGGCCGGCGAAATTGGCATAGGCCGTCTTGAGGGTGTCGTTGCGTGCGGCCGCGACGATGCTCTCGTGGATCTGTTGGTTGACCTGGAAATAGCCGTGCATGTCGCGGTGCAGATAGTGGCCGTACATCTCGTAGTGCAGCCGCTCGATCGCGGTGATTTCCTCGTCCGTGATGGCCTCGCAGGCCAGCCGGCCGGCGAGGCCCTCCAGCCCGGCCATCACGTCGAACAGTTCCGCGAGGTCGCGCTGGCTGAGCTGGCGCACCCGGGCGCCGCGATTGGGCAAGAGCTCGATCAGGCCTTCGGCGGCCAGCACCTTGAGCGCTTCACGCAGCGGCGTCCTGGAAATTCCAAGCATTTCGCAGAGCTGCCGCTCCGGAACGCGGGCGCCCTCCGCGATGTTGCCTTCAACCACATAGTCGCGAAGCCGCAGCAGGATCTCGCCGTGCAGCGAGGCTTCCTGGCGGTCGTCGCCATTGCCGGTGGCGGGCGGGGTGAACGGAACCCCGGCTTCGGGAATCGTGGATTTCATATTCAAGACAATAGTTTGCCGATTTGATTGCGTCGACGTCTTCGATCGAATACCAAATTTGGATTGAAAAGACAAAAAATGAATGCAAAATGATCCGACAGCGCGCCGGGACACGGCGATCGGGAGGTTTTCATGCATCAGGGACGCCATTTTCTCCAGATTCCGGGCCCGAGCCCGGTCCCGGATCGCGTTCTTCGCGCCATGGACATGCCGGTCATCGACCACCGTAGCGCTGAATTCGGCGAGCTCGGCCGGACGGTGCTGGAGGGCAGCGCCAAGGTCTTTCAGACCAAGGGCCCGGTGGTGATCTTCCCGTCGTCGGGGACCGGAGCCTGGGAAGCCGCAATCGTCAACACGCTGTCGCCCGGCGACAAGGTCCTGATGGTCGAGACCGGCCATTTCGCCACCCTGTGGCGTCAATTGGCCGGCCGGTTCGGGATCGAGGTCGACTTCATTCCCGGCGATTGGCGGCGCGGTGCCGACCCTGCCCTGATCGAAGCAAAGCTTGCCGCCGACACCGCGCACAGCATCAAGGCGGTGATGGTCGTTCACAACGAAACCTCGACCGGCGCCACCAGCCGCATCGCGGAGATCCGCGATGTGATCGATCGCGCCGCGCATCCGGCGCTGTTGATGGTCGACACCATCTCCTCGCTCGGCTCGGTCGATTACCGCCACGACGAATGGAAGGTCGATGTCAGCGTCAGCTGCTCGCAGAAGGGCTTCATGCTGCCGCCCGGCCTCGGCTTCAACGCGATCTCGGACAAGGCACGCGCCGCGTCGCGCAGCAACAAGATGCCGCGCTCCTATTTCGACTGGGAGGAAATGCTGAAGCCGAACGCCAACGGTTTCTTCCCCTATACGCCGGCGACGAACCTGCTGTACGGGCTGCGCGAGGCCATCGCGATGCTGCTGGAGGAGGGGCTCGACAATGTGTTCGCCCGCCACCAGCGGCTCGCAGCTGCGACGCGAGCCGCCGTCAATCAATGGGGGCTCGACGTGCTCTGCCAGGAACCCGCGGAGTTCTCGCCGGTGCTGACCGCGGTGCTGATGCCGCCCGGCCATGATGCCGATGCGTTCCGCAAGACCGTGCTCGACAATTTCAACATGTCGCTCGGCTCCGGCCTGTCGAAGGTCGCCGGCAAGGTGTTCCGCATCGGTCATCTCGGCGAGTGCAACGAGCTGACATTGCTGGGCGCGCTCACCGGCGTCGAGATGGGTCTTTCGGTGGCCGGCGTCCCGCACCGCAAGGGCGGCGTCGAGGCGGCGATGAAGCTGCTCGAGCAGCGCGACCAGCGCAATGCCTCGCCACATCTGAAGGTGGTCAGCACCTAGCTGCCACCGCATTCCGCAGGTCAACGAACTCAGAATAGACGCGGATCAGGGAAGGGGAGGATATGAGGCTTCGATTCAAGGCCACCCATGTCGTGCTGGCCATGCTGTGCGTGATGTATTTCATCACTTACGTCGACCGGGTGAACATCGGCACCGCGGCCGGCGAGATCCAGAAGGAGCTCGGCCTGTCCAACACCGAGCTCGGCCTGGTGTTCTCGGCTTTC
Organism: Bradyrhizobium sp. UBA2491; assembly: GCF_002341725.1. Taxonomy (NCBI): domain Bacteria; kingdom Pseudomonadati; phylum Pseudomonadota; class Alphaproteobacteria; order Hyphomicrobiales; family Nitrobacteraceae; genus Bradyrhizobium; species Bradyrhizobium sp. UBA2491. Next base: position 41,233 of record NZ_DDOP01000090.1, on the reverse strand, counting down.
GCCTATCCCTATCTCTTGTTCCAGGTGATCGGCGGCTGGGTCGGCGATCGCTTCGGGCCGCGCCAGACCCTGTTCTGGTGCGGCATGATCTGGGCCGCGGCGACCATCATGACCGGCTTCGTCCATGGCCTGGCGGCGTTGTTCATCGCGCGTTTCGCGCTGGGGTTCGGCGAAGGCGCGACGTTTCCAACCGCGACCCGCGCCATGCAGTACTGGACGCCCGCCAAGCGCCGCGGTTTCGCGCAAGGGTTGACCCACTCGTTCGCGCGGCTCGGCAATGCGGTGACCCCGCCGGTCGTTGCGCTCCTGATCCTCTGGCTGACCTGGCGCGGCGCATTCGTCGTGCTCGGTGTCGTCAGTCTGATCTGGGGCGTCGTGTGGGTCTGGTACTTCCGCAACGAGCCGAGGGATCACCGCTCGATCACGGAAGCTGAGCTCGCGACGCTGCCGCCGCGGCCGCAAGGCGAGCGGCCCAAGGTGCCGTGGGGACCGCTGTTGCAGCGGATGTGGCCGGTGACGCTGACCTATTTCTGCTACGGCTGGTGCCTGTGGCTCTATCTCAACTGGCTGCCGCTGTTCTTCAAGAACAACTACAGCCTCGATCTGAAGAACTCGGCGCTGTTCGCATCCGGCGTGTTTTTCGCGGGCGTCATCGGCGACAGCGTCGGCGGCGTCATCTCCGACCGCATTCTCGAACGCACGGGCAATGTG